>NZ_JAQMUH010000186.1:0-23722 GCF_028331025.1 Anabaenopsis arnoldii
ATAGCGGTAGTCTTTCTTGTAAATCTTAAGAGAAATATCGCGTCTGGCTAAGGCGTGCAAGTCTACTAAGGGATAACCGCTCCCATGCTCCCGTTGAAGTAGAAAGTAAAGTCTAGCTTTGTCTAGGTTTTATATAGCAGGTATGCGCCGGTAATCAAGATAGATGCAATTTTTATCCCTGATTGCCGGTAGCAGATGATTCCTAGTAATTTATGGTTACTAAGGGAGCTCTACCGATGTCGGTTTGGCGATATGTGGTAGACCCCAACCGAGCTTTTCTCGCAAGATGCGGAAAAATTCCGGCGGTTGCAGACGAATGAATCGGACACTATAGCGCGATCGCACTAAACATACCCGATCTTCTGGGAAGATATAACATCCCCCATTACCATCAACTACCATCACCAGTCGGGGAATATTGACTGGGTAGATGTTGACTGTTTCTGTATCTGGAAATACCAACGCCCTAGAAGCCAGAGAGTGAGGGCAAATGGGTACTAACTGCAAGACAGGTACACCAGGAGTGATGACCGGACCCCCGGCACTTAATGAATAAGCAGTGGAACCCGTGGGGGTAGAAACTATGATACCATCCGCCGCAATATCCACTGGTGCGTGTCGCCCCACAGCAATTTCAAAATGGCACATAGAGGTTAAGGGTTCTCGATGCAAAACCATTTCATTTAAGCAGAGGGCTTCCCACAGCACGGACTCACCGCGAAACACCCTCACAGTGAGCATGGCTTGTTCTTCGATGTCAAAATCACCCGCCATCGCTTGCTCTATAGCTTGAGGGAGTTGATTAACATAAGTTTCCGTCAAAAATCCCATATGACCGGTATTCACCGTTAACAGGGGAATACCAGTAGGGGCGACCTGACGGGAAGCTGCTAAAACAGTGCCATCTCCCCCTAGTACCACAGCGAAACTCATTTCCGAGTCGAAACCGGGGGGAGTTAGTCCATCAATGGGGGTGTGGCACACAGGACTCTCTGGACTAGAGTAGCCCAATATACCACCCATACTTGTAGTGGTAATTACATCCCAGCCAGCGGTGGTAAGTTTGTCTTGCAGTTCCATAGCGATGCGACTCGCTATCGGTTTAACGTTATTGTAAATAATGCCTGCTTTCGGCACACTCAAATATCCAAGTTTTGGCGATGCTTTTTACTTCTGTCATCCTGACATATTTTGGACACTGTAGTCATTAGTCTCTGAAAAAATCCCCATGAATCACCAATGACCAGGAACTAATCATTTTATTGACTATTAACTTTGGAAGACTGCTTAAACGGAGTCTTTTTAGATTTCTCTTTTTTTTGTTTCGATTTATTTTTCTCGTAGTCTAGCTCTTTGAGCTTCTTCATAATGCGACTGAAATAATCTTGTAGGTAGCTTTCCAGAGTTGTGGTTTGTTCTTTGTCTAATCCCAAGAGTTGGTAAACATCATCCATGGGAGCATTTAACGGTTTACCACTGGCTAGGACTTCTGTAAATTCCAGCCTGTCTGCAACGTTCCACCCCCACTGAAAGAAGCGGATAACTCGGCGCACTGTACGCAGTAGGTTAATTGGCATTTTGGTGATTCTGGCTTCTTTCCCAGATAAACGCTCACACAGGTTAATAATTTCCTCAGCGCTCCAAGGGCGAGTACCCACCACAGGGAAAGCTTGTTTGTGCGTTTCTGGCACACTCAAACTGCGAATAGCAAATTTAGCGATGTCTTGAGTATCCATATAAGCCACTGGGGAAGAATTACCAGTTACCCAAACTGGTTGATTTTCCAAAATGGGGATACCATATTGACCGATTAGGCCTTGCATAAAGCCAGCTAGCCGCAAAATTGTGTAGTTTATACCAGACTCAGCTAAAAATAGTTCTGTACACCGCTTAATTTCCATCAGTGGTACTTCTGGATACTGGTCTGCATCAAGAATAGAAAAGAATATAAAACGTTCTACACCCGCAGTTTTTGCGGCTTGAATTAATGCGACCTTACCATCCCAATCCACTTGTTTAATAGTCAGTGAATCTGTAGCACGAGATGTCGCCGCATCAATGACCGCTGTTACACCCTCCATCGCTCCTGTCAGGCTTTGGGGCTTACACAAATCCCCTTTGACTAATTCAGCACCCCATTCTTTGAGAAATGCAGCTCTTTTGGGACTCCGCACCAGACAGCGTACTTTATGCCCCTCATCGATCGCACGACGAGCCACTTGTCTTCCTAATGTGCCAGTGGCACCGACAATTAATAAAGTCATGAGGTTAGTAATAAATTTTTAACTTTTATGAAATGAATCTTAACAGAATTAGCTGTCTAAACAAAAGTTTACATTATTTTCATTAATCTCTTGAATCTTGGCAGGTCTGGGAAGCGGGAAGCAAGAGAAGTTAATTCTATGTCTCGGTCTCGGTTCCCAGCCCCCACCCTGCGAGGATTATTCCTCTGCGCCCTGAATTTTCAGTAATAAAGCACCTAAGGCCCAACCCACGAAGATTAAACCGAAAGACAACAGCGCTGCATTCAGAAGTTCGCCGCTCATGAGTGTGATTCTCCTTTACGAATGGTTGATGTTCAGTTTTGCTAAAGGAAAACCTTAAGATTTCCTCTTAACTGGGCTGCTTTCACTAGATTGAGTCATGACTCTAATCTAATTTTCACCAGTTCCATGACAAAATGCTCACAATTGTTCACATTTTTTTGGCTTTTACTCAGAAGTATCGCCACTATGCTAGTCCACCAGTTGACACCACCAAGGCATAGCCCTGAGGCATATTCGGTTAAACTAGCTCTACTAGAAGCGCTATCAAGGCTTCTTTTTCATGAGACCTGTGTAAATAATTCTAAACCAGTTTGATGCTCAATCCCTAATTTTCCCTTTGACAAGTTCCTAGATGGCAGTTTTATTCAATATATCTTTGTATTAAATGAATCAAATCAAAACAGTGAAATTCTCAAATATAAATCCCCCGCGTTTGGCGTTAACACTGGGAGACCCGGCTGGAATCGGACCAGAGGTAATTTTAAAGGCTTTGGCTGATAGAGCTATTCGTCAAAAATATGACCTGACAGTTGTGGGTAATAGAGATTTATTGTTAGGGGTCTATGAACGACTCAATACAATTGATTTAGCTCATCCAGACCAGTTACAAGTGCTGGATGTGCCATTAGATAGGGAAATTACAGACAATATTATTGTGGGTCAGGGTAATGCTGCTAGTGGTGCGGCTAGTTTTGCCTATATGGAAGATGCGATCGCCAGCACATTGTCGGGTAATTTTGATGCTATTGTCACCGGACCGATTGCTAAATCTGCTTGGAAGTTGGCAGGTTACAATTATCCCGGACAAACCGAACTTCTAGCCGCAAAAGCTGGGGTTGACCGCTTCGGGATGTTATTTGTCGCCCGCTCTCCTCACACTGCTTGGACACTCCGCACTTTACTAGCTACCACACACATTCCCTTAAGTCAAGTAGCCCATACACTCACACCAAAATTATTGACAGAAAAATTAGATTTACTGGTGGAGTGTTTAGAACAGGATTTTGGCTTAAAAACTGGCAGAATAGCGATCGCCGGTTTAAACCCCCACAGTGGGGAAGAAGGACAACTAGGAACCGAAGAACAAGACTGGTTAATTCCCTGGTTAGAACAAGAACGACAAAATCGCCCCCATTGGCAGTTAGAAGCGCCCATACCACCTGATACCATGTGGGTTAAGCCGGGTCTTGCTTGGTATGGTCATACTTCGGTGCATAATCCCGCCGATGCTTATTTGGCGCTTTACCACGACCAGGGCTTAATTCCCGTTAAGTTGATGGCTTTTGACCGCGCCGTTAACACTTCCATTGGGTTACCTTTTGTCCGCACTTCTCCAGATCATGGTACAGCATTTGACATTGCAGGACGGGGAATTGCTGATGCTACCAGTATGAAAGCAGCTATAGAGTTAGCGGCGGAATTAGTTATCAACCGTAAACCATAGATTATACTCTATGGTTTAGTCATAAACAATTGATTGTCTAAGAATTAATTAGAGTAAAGATTATAGATTAGTCTAATTATGTAATTCCTTTTTGGCCAGAAAAAAGGTAAGCTAGAAAAATTAAAGAAAAATAAATTTATCATTCGCCAAATAAGTAGCTAACTGGAAGCCAGAGGAAATTATCTCTAGTGCCTAGCTAATTTATACCATCAATAAAGAGGTGAATTTCATGATTCAGTTTCTCATAGGGACTGTTTGGCTAGTCCCTTGTTATGCCTTTATCGGTGGACTTTTAGCCATCCCTTGGTCACCGGGAGTCATTAAGAAAACCGGCTCAAGACCAGCAGGTTATGTCAATTTATTCATGACATTTTTGTCATTACTTCATAGTGTCTTTGCTTTTATATTCATCTGGAATCAACCCCCCCAAGAAATATTTATTCCTTGGCTATCCACCGCAGGTTTAAACCTCACCATTACCTTAGAAATTTCTGCAGTTAGTGTAGGTGCAATGGTGGTAATCACTGGATTAAATTTCTTAGCACAAATTTTTGCAGTTGGTTACATGGAAATGGATTGGGGTTGGGGGCGCTTCTATTCTTTATTGGGATTGTTTGAAGCGGGATTATCTGCCCTAACTTTGTGCAATGATCTGTTTTTCAGCTATGTAATTTTGGAAATTCTCACACTAGGAACCTATCTGTTAGTAGGGTTATGGTTTAGTCAACCCTTGGTAGTCACTGGTGCTAGAGATGCTTTCCTCACCAAGCGGGTAGGAGACTTATTCTTACTCATGGGAGTCTTGGGTTTATGGACTTTATCAGGGACATGGGACTATACAGAGTTAGCAGCATGGGCGAGTAATGCTGAAGTAAATCCCACGGTGATCACATTAGTAGGTTTAGCATTAGTTGCTGGACCTATGGGTAAATGCGCTCAATTTCCCCTGCATTTATGGTTAGATGAAGCCATGGAAGGACCTGTTCCCAGTACAATTTTACGTAACTCCGTAGTGGTTGCTAGCGGTGCCTGGGTATTAATTAAACTCCAGCCTGTATTAAGTTTATCCCCTGTGGTTTCATGGTTTATTGTCGCCATCGGTGTAGTTACTGCTGTAGGTGCATCCTTAATTGCGATCGCTCAAGTTGACGTTAAACGCTGCTTATCTTATTCTGTCAGTGCTTACATGGGCTTAGTGTTTATTGCTGTAGGGATGCAACAAGATGAAACAGCATTATTACTGGTACTTGCCCATGCTTTAGCATCTGCATTATTAGTCATGAGCACCGGGGGTATTATCTGGAATAGTATCACCCAAGATGTTACTCAACTAGGTGGGCTGTGGACACGTCGCCCTATTTCCGGGTTAGCTTTTATCGTCGGTACTTTGGGATTAATTGCTTTTCCCCCCTTGGGTGGCTTTTGGGCGTTAGTGAAATTAGCTGATGGACTGTGGGAAAATTACCCCTGGTTAGTGGGAATTATTCTCATAGTCAACACCTTAACAGCCATCAGTTTAACGAGAGAATTTGGCTTAATTTTTGGTGGTCAAGCTAAACCAATGAGTGAGCGATCGCCCGAAGTTCATTGGCCGATGATCATGCCCATGGTGATCTTATTTGGCGTAGTCCTGCATTTGCCTTTAGTTTTACAAAGCTTATCAATATTACCTAGTTGGGCAACCCTGAATAAAGATTTAGTACTATTACTGATTTGGTCAAGTATTTTTGGTTGTAGCATTAGCGCCGTCATTTATTTAGGTAACATTCCCAAACCAATTCGCCTACCTTGGCAACCTTTACAAGACTTATTAGCATACGACTTTTACACACCCAAAATCTATCGGATGACCATCATTTTCAGCGTTGACCAACTTTCTAAATTCGCTGATATGATTGACCGCTTCATAGTTGATGGTATCGTCAATTTCGTCGGTTTATTTTCCCTGTTAGGCGGCGAAGGATTGAAATACAGCACCACTGGACAGACCCAGTTTTATAACTTCACTGTACTGTTAGGAGTCAGCATTTTCTGTGTATGGATAACCTGGCCTTTCTGGAAAGTACAGTTTTTAAGTTTGATGTTTTAACGCCTCAACCGTAAATCAACACCAAGGAAAACATCGGGACCATATCATATGTTGAGTTTTCTCATTTGGATACCAATTATTAGCGCCGTAATTATTGGATTTTTACCTCATAAACTCCTATCCCCTAGTCGCATTCGCCTAGTATCTTTAACCATAGCCGCCATAGTCTTAGGCTGGAACTTGTTGATTTTAGTGAAATTCGACCCCAGCAACTCTGGAATGCAATTTCAAGAATATCTCCCCTGGAATGAAACTTTGGGTTTGAGTTATCAACTGGGAGTTGATGGCTTATCAATTTTAATGTTGGTACTCAATAGTTTACTCACCTGGATAGCCATTTACAGCAGCAACAAAGAAACTGAACGCCCTCGACTATTTTACCCCCTAATTTTATTCGTGAGTGGGGGTGTGGCTGGTGCATTCTTAGCAGAAAACCTGCTGTTATTCTTCCTATTCTACGAACTAGAATTAATCCCCTTTTACCTGTTAATTTCCATTTGGGGAGGAGAAAAACGCACTTATGCGGGGATAAAATTCTTAATTTACACTGCTGTTTCCGGTGCTTTGATTTTAGCCAGCTTCCTAGGAATGGTATTTCTCAGTGGAGGTACCAGCTTCGCTTGGGATAGTTTATCTATTCAAAACATCGCCCCAGCTTTGCAACTTCTCCTCCTAGGAGGAATTATTTTAGGCTTCGGAATTAAAATTCCTCTAGTTCCCTTCCATACTTGGTTACCTGATGCTTATGTAGAAGCTTCCGCACCCATTGCTATTTTATTAGGCGGCGTTTTAGCTAAGTTGGGAACCTATGGACTGTTACGCTTTGGGATGGGAATGTTTCCCCAAGCTTGGAATGTGGTAGCACCAACCTTAGCCCTGTGGGGAGCTATCAGCGCAATTTATGGCGCTGTAATTGCGATCGCCCAAAAAGATATCAAGCGCATGGTAGCGTATAGCTCCATCGGTCACATGGGTTATATCTTACTAGCTAGCGCCTCTAGCACAGCCTTAGCCCTAGTGGGTGCAGTGGCTCAAATGTTCAGCCATGGTTTAATTTTGGCAATTCTTTTTCACCTAGTCGGGGTAGTAGAAGTCAAAGTTGGTACAAGGGAATTAGAAAAACTCAACGGTTTAATGAGTCCTATCCGCGGTTTACCCTTTATTAGCGCCCTACTAGTTCTCAGTGGTATGGCCAGTGCGGGTATTCCCGGTTTAACAGGATTTATAGCCGAATTTATTGTATTTCAAGGTAGTTTCTCAGTCTTCCCCATACCCACACTACTATGTATAGTATCTAGCGGTTTAACAGCGGTGTATTTCGTCATACTCCTCAACCGTACCTGTTTTGGCAAGCTGGATAATAATTTGGCTTACTATCCCAAAGTTTTGTGGTCAGAAAAAGTTCCCGCCTTAGTATTAGCAGCTCTCATTATCTTCTTGGGTGTACAACCCACCTGGTTAGTCCGTTGGAGCGAAACTACAACTACAGCCATGGTAGCCGCAATTACCCCCATAGAAAAAACCATAGTTGCTCAAATTCCCCACAATTAGCACTTCTGATCTTTGACCAACCCTTGACCATCATCATTGCGAGGCCATAATCATGGTACAAACTCCAGAGAAACCCACAAATAAACTACCTCCTTCCCGACATGAATTTGCTGATGTGATTCATCGCCTTGAAGCTGGTGGTTCTATGTTACCCGATACACCAGAAAATTTAAAACAAATCATCGGCATTTATAAAGCCTATGCAGTACCGATGGATTTTTACTGGCGTAACTTGCTGTATATTGCCGAACGAGTATTTTTAAATCCCCTACCCTTTTTTAAATACTTCTTACCTCAAGAATACTTAGAACTCCATAATCATTATGCCGGTGACGATGCAGAACTGAGAGTCTGGCGCGGTCAGGCCACCGCACACCCTGAACTTTTGGCATTTATCGAGAAGGGTGAAACTATAAAAATGCCCAAATTATTACATCACCTATTCCATGACCGCATTAATATGGAGTTTGCCGAAGCCTGTATGCGGGCTATGTTTTGGCATAGAGGAATGGGTGGTAAATTTGACCCTTACTTAGACACACCGGAGTATAAGGCCAACGCCGATAGAGCCATCAAAGCCTATTTTCAAGGTAACCCATTCATGTTAGGGCTTTATAAACTCTTCCCAGATATGTTTATAGAACAATGTCGCCAAATGTCTTACTATGCCAATTTGGGGCTATTCTGGGAAGTCATGGCCCCTGTGTTTTTTGAAATGTCAGATTTATATGACGAGGGGAAAATTACCACAGTCCCGGAGGCTATGAATTTTCTGGTCAATGGCATTTTTGCAGTCGCCAATCGTCCCATTTACCATCATGTTTATATCCGGGGTGAATGTTACGAAATTATCCCCAAATCTCAAGGCTTTGTCTGGCTTTATGAAGCGGCGTTACCTTATGTAGAAGCGGTTTTTTATCGTACTGCACCTTTTAGAGGGACAAAATCTTATAATGCTCAAGCGCGCCAAATACCAGATAACCAAGCAGATTTTCACTATGGTATTCTTTATGCTGATGTGTTCCCCGTCGGTACAGCAGGTATTCCCCCAACACTGTTAATGCAAGATATGTTGCACTTCTTACCACCATATTTAGTGGAAGAATATAAACAATATTGTCGGGGTGAGGATGATATGTTGATTCAGTTGGGAGTTAGTTTTCAACGTTCAATGTACAATGTTACCTCTGCGGTGATTCAAGCCTTACGCACGGCCCTTCATTATCCTTTAGATGACCCTGAACCTGAGCATTTACAAGCTAATCGAGACTTTTTCGAGGCGCAGTTAAACCGCTTTACCCGTTCTGACTACGGTATTCGTGATGCGGCCCGTCTGGGTGACGTTCAACGCCAAGATTATCGCTGAAGTGTTCCCTAAGTTCCCTGAGCGAAGTCGAAGGGAACGACTAATATCCCCGACTTCTTACATAATTGGGAAAATCTCAGATAACTTGTGCAGAAGTCGGGGATCTGTGTGACTCGAAGCTCATATATTTAAAACATGCGATCGCGAAGCCCTGCTGCACTGAGCAGATATCCTTTACCAGTTGCGTAAGGAGTAAATTAGTTAATTTTTCCTCAAAACTTAATTGCAAATATCGAGATAAAGCCATCATTAAATCAATGACCTTATGTAAACTATATTATCAATTGTTGGGTTACGCCCTGCGCTTAACCCAACCTACATCTATTAATCTACTGCTGGTAAATCAGAGTTAACCAGCTGTGCAAATTCTTCTAAAGAACTAACATTAATTGCTGATACAAATATTTGTTCTAAAAAAGATGTATCATCAATTTTATTAATGCTCGCAACCAGATTTTCTGGAATGTCACCAAACCGCACTTGTAGGAGTTTGATAATATTTTGTTTCAGAGTTTGCTTGGTGGTTTTTTCTATAGTCCGTTTTTCAATGTTCGTTAACAATGGCATTTTTAGTTTCTCCTGATAATTAGTTAATTTTTCCTCAAAACTTAATTGCAAATCTCCAGATAAAGCCATCATTAAATCAATGACCTTATACAAATCCACAATTTTTTTACGGTTATAACCTCTTTCATAGAGTAATCTAGCTAACTTCCACTTCCACTGTTCCCTAACTGACAGATTGCTATTAGTGGCTTTAGTCTTTAAATGTGCCATCACCACTATAGTCATCCTATTTGACTTGAGAAATTATGAGTGAGGAAAGGGAACAGGGAACAGGGAACAGGGAACAGAAATTGTTCATGAATCATTTAGGATTGCTATATAGCAAAAATATTATTACTTTGCTCTAACTCCTCCCATTGATAATTTAGCAGCTTAACACTAGAAAAATTAAAGATTAGTTGACTACTCCCTAAACCATATCGGTAAGAATTAGGTTGCCAATTTTTCGTTTCATCTCCTAGTATAGCTAAACTAATCACCGGTTTTTGATATAAATCAAAAGCCCGATAGTTGTAGATAAACATTCGTTGGGAAAATTCTTTATCATATTGACTTTGTACTTCTACATGAATTAATACCCAAACTTCTTGATTATCTAACAACCACACCTGAAATAATTTATCAGCATGGCGTGTTTTACTCTCCGCAGTTGCGGTAATCTGCTCCAATTCTTTATCGAGAGAAACGGGGGTTTTATTCCAATCTATTTCTTGATTTATTTCTGGGTAAAAGAAGGCGACAAAGGAATCAAAATAATCTCCTATTACTTCTTTCCATGTTTCATCATAGTTAGCTGTAATTTCGGTCATGGTCATTAGAGTTTGTTATTAATTATTTTTTCTGCTTCTTTGGGGAAATCAGTTATTTTCACAGGATGTAAGATATTATGTTATGTTGACATTTAACCACGTCATAGAACAATTGTATGTGAATATGTAAACTTTTCTTATAACTTCAACATCTCTGGGAAAATTATGTACTGGGAGCCTATTTAATCATGTTACAAGGATGGATACAAATCGCCTTTACCCTAGTCATAGTCATCGGCACAACTCCATTATTAGGAAGGTACATAGCACAAGTTTTCATGGGAGAACAAACACTACTCGAACCCATAATTAATCCCTTAGAAAGAATAATTTATGCCTTAAGTGGGGTGCGTCACCAGGAAAATATGACAGGATGGCAATATACCCAAGCCTTGCTCCATAGCAATTTAGTCATGGGGATTTTAGTTTATTTAATCCTCATGTTCCAAGAATGGTTACCCCTAAATCCCACAGGATTAAGCGCGCCTAATTGGGATTTAGCATTACATACTACCATTTCCTTTGTTACCAACACCAACCAACAGCATTATACTGGTGAAACCACCTGGAGCTATGCCAGTCAAACCTTCGCTTTAGGTTTTTTAATGTTTACCTCAGCCGGTACCGGTATAACAGTTAGTATAGCCTTTATTCGTGGTTTAACTGGCAGACAGTTAGGCAACTTTTACAGTGACCTCATCAGGTCAATTACCCAGATATTATTGCCCATATCAATAATTGGCGGCTTATTATTGCTATTGGCTGGTGTACCAGAAACCTTAGCAGGACCAGCAACAGTCACCACCTTAGAAGGTGCCACCCAAGTAATAGCCCGTGGTCCAGTGGCCCACTACGAAATTATTAAAGAACTCGGAGAAAACGGTGGTGGCTTCTTTGGTGTCAACTCAGCACATCCCTTTGAAAATCCTAATGGCTTCTCCAACTTATTAGAGCAGTGGGCGATGATGGCCATACCCACATCACTAATTTACACCTACGGTATATTTATGAATAACCGTAAGCAAGCATGGTTAGTATTTTGGATGGTATTGATAATTTTCCTCTTCTTAGTAGGAATCACAGCAGTAGGCGAATTTGAAGGAAATCCCTTAGTTAATTCCCTCTTAGGAGCAGAGCAACCCAACTTAGAAGGAAAAGAAGTAAGATTTGGTTGGGCGCAAACCGCACTCTGGGCGGTCATGACCACAGCCACAATGTGCGGTGCTGTCAACGGAATGCACGATTCCTTAATGCCTCCTGGGGGTTTTGTCACCCTCTTTAATATGTTCTTACAAATAATTTGGGGAGGACAGGGAACCGGTACAGCGTACCTATTCATCTACTTAATTTTAACAGTATTTCTCACAGGCTTAATGGTAGGGAGAACACCAGAATTTTTAGGCAGAAAAATTGAAAAAAAAGAAATTGTTTTAGCCAGCATCATCTTATTAGTTCACCCCTTCGCCATTCTCATTCCTTGGGCGATTGTCTTTGCCTTTCCTAATAGCCTCTCTGGTATTAGTAACCCTGGATTTCATGGAGTTTCCCAGGTAATTTACGAATATGCTTCTGCGGCAGCTAACAACGGTTCTGGTTTAGAAGGATTAAATGATCATACCCTATGGTGGAACCTGAGTACAAGTATCAGTATCTTAGCTGGGCGTTATATCCCTATCATGGCACTGTTACTTTTAGCAGATAGTATGTCTGGTAAAAAACCAGTACCTACCACCACCGGAACCCTGAGAACCGACACCAAACTATTCACAGCAGTTACAGCGGGGGTAATTTTAATCTTGGGCGCTCTCACCTTTCTCCCCGCCCTAGTCCTAGGTCCGGTAGCAGAAGCATTTCAACTAGTAGCAGGAAACTAAGCAAAAATTCCACCCATTCACCTAAAAATGGCAACAACTACAAGACGGCGAAAAAAACGCAGACATAAACCCCAAGTCCCACCATCTCAACTATACCCCCAAGCATTCCGGCAAGCATTTGTCAAACTGCACCCACGTAACATGATCAAAAATCCAGTCATGTTCCTAGTCTGGTTAGGTACTATCATCACAGCAGCAATGACAATTGCACCGAATATATTTGGCTCAACTACAGGGGAAAATCCCCGACTATTCAACGCACTAATCACCTTAATTTTATTCTCCACCGTTGTCTTTGCTAACTTTGCCGAAGCCGTAGCCGAAGGACGAGGTAAAGCCCAAGCGGATGCTTTGCGCTCTGCAAAATCCGAAGCCAAAGCCCAAAAAATTCTCCCCGATGGTTCTATTCAAGAGGTGAATTCTACAGCCTTACGGCGAGGGGATACAATCAAAGTCACCGCTGGTGATGTCATACCCGCCGATGGTGAAGTGATTAGCGGTGTAGCCTCCGTTGATGAATCAGCTATTACAGGAGAATCAGCACCAGTATTAAAAGAACCGGGTTCAGACATTGCCAGTTCTGTAACCGGAGGAACCCGTATAGTCTCCGACGAGCTGATCATTCGAGTCACCACCGACCCCGGACAAGGTTTTATTGACCGCATGATTAGTTTAGTAGAAGGCGCTTCCCGCAGCAAAACACCTAACGAAATTGCTTTGACAGTTTTGCTGGCAGTGCTCACCCAAGTATTTTTAGTGGTAATTGGCACAATACCTACAGTGTCATTTTACCTCAACTCACCCCTAAGTATTGCGGTACTCATAGCCTTACTTGTGGCTCTAATTCCTACTACCATCGGCGGCTTATTAAGTGCGATCGGCATTGCGGGAATGGATAGAGTAGCTCAGTTTAATGTAATTGCCACTTCCGGGCGTGCAGTTGAAGCTTGCGGGGATATTAACACCCTGATCTTAGACAAAACCGGTACGATTACTTTGGGAAACCGCCTAGCAGAAGAATTTATTCCCGTCAACGGTCATTCTATGGTAGAGGTAGCCCAAGTTGCCCTAGCATCCAGTATCTTTGATCAAACACCAGAAGGTAAGTCAATTGTCACACTGGCAGAGAAATTAGGCGCAAAATTAGATTTTGACCCTCAACAAGCCGAAAGTATGGAATTTTCCGCCAGAACTCGCATGAGTGGCACTAACTTATCTAACGGCGTAGAAATTCGCAAAGGCGCAGTCAATGCTATTAAAGGATTTGTCAGGTCTCGCAATGGAGATTTAACATCTGAGCTTGACACCGCCTTTGAAAGAGTCTCCCAACTAGGTGGCACTCCCCTAGCTCTATGTAAAAACAATGAGATATATGGTGTAATTTATCTCAAGGATATAATCAAGCCGGGGATTCGGGAACGATTTGACCAGATGCGACGCATGGGCATTAAAACCATCATGCTCACAGGTGATAACCACATGACCGCATCTGTAATTGCCCAAGAAGCCGGAGTTGATGACTTCATCGCCGAAGCCACCCCGGAAGACAAAATTACAGTCATTCAGAGTGAACAAGCCCAAGGAAAACTGGTAGCCATGACCGGAGATGGCACCAACGATGCTCCCGCCTTAGCTCAAGCCAATGTAGGTGTAGCAATGAATACGGGTACTCAAGCAGCCAAAGAAGCCGCTAACATGGTAGACCTAGATTCTGACCCCACCAAGTTAATTGATCTTGTCACTATTGGTAAACAATTGCTGATTACCCGTGGTGCACTCACCACCTTTTCCATTGCCAACGATATCGCCAAATACTTCGCCATCCTCCCGGCTATCTTCGCTGGTATTGGTGTTGGCCCTCTCAATATTATGGCTTTAACCAGTACCCAATCTGCCATTCTCTCGGCCTTAATTTACAATGCCTTAATCATTCCCGCCCTCATTCCCCTAGCACTAACTGGCGTTAAATTCCGACCACTCACCGCCGACCAACTTCTACAACGGAACATATTCATCTACGGACTGGGCGGCGTGATCACACCCTTCATTGCCATCAAAATCATAGACCTTTTGATCACAATCATAGGACTGGCATAATCCCACAGCCTTTGGGTTTTAATTATGAAAAATCTATCTCTTACTCTGTGTCTTACCCTCTTCCTTAATTTATTCCTAGCACAAATCCTCTACGCCGCCACCCCTGAAGCAATATCACGCTCTGCATCCTACGCCATTACCCTTTTAGGACTAGCAACTTTTGCCGTCAGTATTTATTTGTTTGTCGTCATTTTTCAACCAGAGAAGTTTTAACTATTTTACTTATGTTTGATTCCTCTGATCATATTCATCTTCTCCCCCTCCGACGTGGGAAACATAAAATTTTTATTGGTATGGCTCCCGGTGTCGGCAAAACTTACAAAATGCTTGAGGAAGCACATCAACTCAAACAAGATGGAATTGATGTAGTGATCGGAATCTTAGAAACTCATGGACGCAAGGAAACCGCCATGAAAGCTGCGGGAATAGAGGTAATTCCCCAAAAAGCTTTTATCCACCAGAACGTTACTCTACAGGAATTAGATACAGATGCAATTGTGCAACGTTCCCCTCAACTCGTTTTAGTGGATGAACTCGCTCATACTAACGCCCCTGGTTCCCCAAGGAAAAAACGCTATCAGGATGTAGAAGTTATTTTAGCAGCGGGAATTGATGTTTATTCTACTGTTAATATTCAACATTTGGAAAGTTTGAATGATTTAGTCGCCAGAATTACAGGTGTTGTGGTGCGAGAGCGCATTCCTGATTATGTGTTAGATGAAGCTGATGCTGTTGTGGTGATTGATGTGACACCACAAACTTTAGAAGAGCGCTTACAAGAAGGCAAAATTTACGCTGCTGAAAAAATTGAGCCATCTCTGAAAAACTTTTTTCGCCGTCGTAATCTGATTGCTTTACGGGAACTAGCATTAAGAGAAGTAGCAGATACCGTGGAAGAAGAAGCAAATACTGCCAACTTTTTACAGCCTAATTACAACATTCAAGAACGGGTTTTAGTATGTGTATCTACTTATCCTGGTTCTGTGCAATTATTACGCAGAGGCGCACGTATTGCCCACTATATGAATGCTCGACTGTATGCTGTGTTTGTGGCCAATCCTGAACGATTCTTGACTAAAGAAGAAAGTTTACACATAGATACCTGTGAGCATTTATGCCGGGATTTCGGCGGAGAGTTTTTACATATTAAAAGCCAAAATGTTGCTCAAGAAATTTCTCAACTAGCAACAAATTATCATATTACACAAATTATTATTGGTGAAACTAAACAGCCGCGTTGGCAAAGATGGTTTCAAAAGTCTTTTACTCAACAAATGATAGATTTAACTAGAAATAGAAATATAGACTTACATATTATTTCCACAGATAAATAAGTCATTGAATCAAAACCCAGATACCCGGAATTTCTTTGAGAAATTCCGGGAGCTAAGTGTGTAGATAGTTTAAATATGGTGTCTCCCTGCCAAAATTACCCCGTAAATCTGGAAAAAAATCTTTAATATTGCAGCAAGTATTAAGTAAATCAATGTTCAAATAAATCTTTAAATTGCAATAAATCTAAGGTGACAAGGGTCGGTAAAACTTGAAAGCATTCTTGAGCAATTTCCCAACGTTCTTCCCGTTTGAGCATCGCTGTAAGTTTTTGCTGTACACTCAATAGGTAGCGGACATCATTAGCAGCATAGTTGAGTTGAGCCTCTGATAAATTGGCAGCGTTACCCCAATCGGAACTCTGAGAGCTTTTGTCTAATTCTATTTGTTCTAATTCCTGAACTACATCTTTGAGTCCATGACGATTGGTGTAGGTACGAGCTAGCTTACTGGCAATTTTGGTACAAAACACAGGTTGAACTCGAATCCCCAGATGATAACGCAAAGCCGCAATATCAAAGCGGGCGAAGTGGAAAACTTTCACCACGTTGACCGCTTCCAAGAGTATCTTTAAATTTGGGGCTTCGGTTTGGCCTTTGGTGATCCCAATTACCGTGACTTGTCCCTGAAGATTACATAGCTGAACTAGACAGAGGCGATCGCGCTGTGGTAATAGTCCCATGGTTTCAGTATCCACAGCGATCGCCTCTGATTTTAAATACTCAGCCAAAGCAGCCTCAGTCAAGTCACCTATGGCCGCGCCACGTAGGCTATCACTGATTTGAAAATCTTGTAATGTCATGAACTACCTAAATATAAATGTAGTGTCTTTGAGAAAAAAACTATCAGACACTACATTAATTATGATGCCAAAATCGGTGTAAATCAATCTATCTACTGCGAATAAAAATTTGAGTTAGGTAAACTTCTCCTTCCTTGTTGGTAGCAACACCAATCCCCGTGAGGTCGTAGTCGCCATGAATATTCTGCAAGTGTCGCGGACTTTTCAACCACCCGGTAATGGCTTCGCCGACTGGATTACTATATCCTTTATTTAAGGCTAGATTCTCTGAGGCGTTATTATACTGTAGGGGAATGGCTGTGACACGCTGTTCAAATCCCTCATGGCTAAACGGGACTTTACCATTAGCCATGTTTTGGCTATGAATCCTCGCCTGTTGGCTAATATCTGTATTTAGTCTCAACTTTGGCAGATTCTGAGAGACTCGATATTGGTTAATTTTGTCAAAAACTGATTTCTCTAGTGCATTGGTTTTAATAGTAGTAGTAGTAGTTAACATTGCAGCCTGACTTGGAGGAATTAACAAAGGTTGACTACGATTAGTTGACTCTGTAGACCTGTGAGACGTTATGGAGGTATTCATTAATCCACTCGCAAGGACAAGCGTACTTAAAGCGATACCAAAAGCAGGTTGTCTAAACATGGACAGTTGCTTGATATGTGTAATTGCTAGACCTATAATCTAACTTCTGGTTCTAGGAATATATAACAGGATAATCTCGAAAATTAATTAAATTCAGGCATTTTGGCAAATAATCTTTAGTTTAATTAATGTATAATTTAGAACAATATAAATAAATGCCGACAATCTTCCACCGCTTCTATAACACTACGCATTTTGGTGAGGATGTTTTAGTTCTTGAGAAAATTTGTCCACAGATGAACACAAATCTAGAGGTCTTAGCGGTGTACAGATAACTTTATGGTAGATACCAAGTAAAATACCTATATAAATAAATTTTTAACTTGTGAAAGCTCTTGTCAGAAGAAATAATCAAATCACCACAAGATATATGTTTAAGTCCTTATTACTCCCAAAGGTTGGGAAAAGCATATTTGGGTGATAGTCTCCATCTGGTAAAATCCATGGAGCCGAATAGTATTAATCTGATCCTCACTTCACCACCATTTGCTCTCGCACGTCAAAAAGCATATGGTAACGAAAGCCCAGAAAAATATATTGAATGGTTTTTACCTTTCGCTCAGGAGTTTAAAAGGGTTCTAACTAATGATGGCTCATTGATTTTAGATTTGGGGGGCGCTTACCTGCGTGGTCATCCGGTGCGCAGTATCTACCAATATGAACTTCTGGTGAGACTGTGTAAAGAGGTTGGCTTTTTTTTAGCCCAAGAATTCTATCACTATAATCCTGCACGATTACCTACCCCTGCGGAGTGGGTGACAATCAGGCGAGTTCGTGTGAAAGATTCGGTAAATGTAGTTTGGTGGTTGTCAAAAACACCAAATCCTAAGGCTGATAACAGAAAAGTTTTAAAGCCATATAGTCAGAGTATGAAACAACTACTGAAAAATGGCTATAAAGCTAAAATGCGCCCCAGTGGTCATGATATTTCTGATAAGTTTCAGAAGGATAATCAGGGCGCAATTCCGCCAAATTTGCTAGAAATTGCCAATACTGAATCCAATAGCGCTTATTTACGGCGTTGTAAAGCAGAAGGGATTAAACCCCACCCCGCGCGGTTTCCTGTCAAGTTCGCTGAATTTTTCATCAAGTTTTTAACTGATGAGGGTGATATGGTGTTAGACCCCTTTGCAGGTTCCAATACCACTGGGTTTGTGGCTGAAAGTTGGGAACGCCGATGGATTTCTTGTGAAATTAATCAGGATTATGTGATGGGGAGTCGTTATCGGTTTAGTGATTGAAGAGCGAGACCTTGATTTAACTTACCACTGCGATAACCTTCTAAATCTAGAGTGACATAGATAAATCCCAACTCCTGAAATGCAGCAACTAGGGACTGTAAATTGGTAGTCAAGATAAAATCTTTGATATTTGCTGGTAATAATTCAATTCTGGCGGTATCACCTTCAGAACGCACGCGCAAATTCTCCCAACCCAGTTTTCGCAGATAAATTTCTGCTCTACCTACTCTTTGTAACTTGGCTATGGTAATCTCTTCACCGTAGGGAAAGCGAGAACTTAGACAAGGTTGAGCGGGTTTATCCCACCAGGGTAAACCGAGTTGTTGTGAAAGTTGACGGACTTCGGCTTTGCTGACACCGACCTCTGCTAAAGGCGATCGCGCACCTCTTTCTTTTGCTGCTTGAATTCCTGGGCGATAGTCCTGTAAGTCATCAGCATTCACCCCATCTACTACATAGGGATAACCTAACTGCATAGCTAAGGGTTTGAGGGTATCATGCAATTCACTTTTGCAAAAATAACAACGGTTGACAGGGTTAGAAGTGTAATTGGGATTGTCCATTTCATGAGTTTGGACTATTCTATGGGGAATCCCTATAGTTGCGGCTTGAATTTTCGCATCTTCTAGTTCTTCTGGTAACAGGGAAGGAGAAACAGCTGTGACAGCCAAAGCGCGATCGCCCAATACATCATAAGCAATCTTGGCCACCAAAGTGCTATCAATTCCTCCGGAGTAGGCAATCAAAGCCTGTTGCATTTCGCCAAATAAAACTTTTAACTGGTCAAACTTTTCCGTCAACATGATTTTGAAATCTACTCTCAACCCTATAGCACCCAATTAATTCTATTCTAGCGGATGTGTATATGGGTTGAACACCCACCGAAAACATCAAACTTATGGATATACAAATTGCTCAACTAATTGTTAATGGTATAGCTGTAGGTAGCATTATCGCCCTGGCCGCAGTGGGATTGACCCTGACCTACGGTATTTTACGGTTATCTAATTTTGCTCACGGTGATTTTCTCACTCTCTCTGCCTATTTGACCCTGTTACTCAATACCAGTGGTATCAATATTTGGCTATCCATGATTCTGGCGAGCGCGGGAACAGTAGCAGCAATGCTACTGTCTGAAAAGTTGTTATGGGCAAGAATGCGCTCTATTCGTGCTACCTCCACAACCTTAATTATTATTTCCATTGGGCTGGCTTTATTCCTGCGCAATGGTATTATCTTTTTCTGGGGCGGTCAAAACCAAAATTACAATTTACCCGTTACCACTGCTTTGAATGTTTTTGGCATCAGGATACCCCAAAATCAATTGCTGGTATTGGGGTTAGCAGTGGTGGCAATTTTGGCCTTGCACTACCTGCTGCAAAATACCAAAATTGGTAAAGCCATGCGTGCAGTTGCTGATGATTTAGACTTAGCTAGGGTTTCTGGGATTAATGTCGAGCAGGTCATCCTGTGGACTTGGATTATTGCGGGGATATTCACCTCTTTGGGTGGCAGTATGTACGGATTGATTACAGCAGTACGTCCCAATATGGGCTGGTTTTTGATTTTGCCCTTATTCGCTTCCGTAATTTTAGGCGGTATTGGTAACCCCTACGGTGCGATCGCCGCCGCGTTTATTATTGGTATCGCTCAAGAAGTGAGTAGCTTGTGGATCGGTTCACAGTATAAACAAGGTATAGCACTGTTAATGATGATTTTGGTGCTGCTCA
Organism: Anabaenopsis arnoldii; assembly: GCF_028331025.1. Lineage (NCBI taxonomy): Bacteria > Bacillati > Cyanobacteriota > Cyanophyceae > Nostocales > Nodulariaceae > Anabaenopsis > Anabaenopsis arnoldii. Next base: position 20,092 of record NZ_JAQMUH010000186.1, read on the forward strand.
TTCGCCCCAAAGGTTTATTTAAAGGTACGATTTAAGCAGCACCGTCCACTTCTAATTATTCAATGATGTGGAAATAATAAGCTGCAACTAAGAAGTTAACAGCTAATAACAGCAATGCCCAGGCAGCACGGAAGGTGTAGGGGGGTTTAGCGCCCGTTGCTGGAACGGGGGAATTTTGAACTTTAGCCATCAGTCGTTCTCCTTCTTTTTTGACTTTATTCAGAAATACCAAACAGTCGTACCAAAAAACCAAAATCCTTTAAAAATATTTGTGTCAACCTTCCTGACCAGCATGGTAAGAGCTACGCACCAAAGGACCACAACGGACGTGGTTAAATCCCATTTGCCGTGCTACCCCTGATAGTGTATCAAATTCTTCTGGTGTCCAGTATTTTTGCACTGGCAAATGTTCTAAGGAAGGGCGCATATATTGGCCGATGGTGAGGCGATCGCATCCCACCGCCCTTAAATCCGCCATAGTTTCTATAACTTCTTCCCTGGTTTCACCGTGTCCCACCATTAAACCGGACTTAGTGGGGATAGTAGGATCAATTTCTTTCACCATAGCCAACAGATTCAGGGAGCGATCGTACTTAGCACCCCGACGCACCGGACCTGTTAACCGCCGTACCGTCTCCACATTGTGATTAAAACAAGCGGGTTTAGCGGTGACAATTGTGGCTATTCTTGCTCGTTGTCCTGATTCTCCCGCACCAGCGCCGCCCCAAAAATCTGGTGTTAGCACTTCGATTTGAGTTTCTGGATTTAACAGGCGAATATTATCTATTGTCTTGACAAAATGCCCCGCCCCCTGGTCTGGTAAATCATCACGGGCTACAGAAGTCAGAACCACATAACGTAATCCCAACAGTTGCACAGCTTCAGCTACTTTTTGCGGTTCCTCTAAGTCAATAGGCATAGGGGCATGACCCTTATCTACTTGACAAAAAGCACAAGAGCGTGTACAAACTGGGCCTAATAGTAAGAAAGTGGCAGTTTTTTGACCATAGCATTCTCCTCGGTTGGGGCATCGTCCCTCTTCACAAATTGTATGAATTTGGCGTTGCTTAATAATCCGTTGTACAGTAGAAAGCTCACTAGCCCTGCCAATAGAGCGGCGTAACCAGCTAGGCATAGTTAGGCTCCCGGTGGGGAGGGGTTGGGGTGCTGGTTGTGGCGTAGTCATAGACATTTAAGCAATATCCAAAAGTACTGTGGCCCTAATGATGGCTTTGACACAAATTTAACATAATTCAGCAGGGGTGCTAGTTTCTGGCACCCCCTAAAGTTGCAACATCCAATCTACAACTCTTCTAGTTCTGGTGTTGAGATTATACTTACCTGGTTTTTCTCCACCGCTGTTGCTTGTAGCATTGCAGTATTAGAGATAGAATTGTTAGCCAGTGTAAATAGTGGATTGGACAAAATACCCGCGATGGAAGTCGCAATTAAAGTTACTATTAGTCCCACTTGCAAAGGTCTAAACCCTGGCAAGTTCCACTGTACTGCTGGATAATTTTTGACTACCTCTGACATTTCCTGGGGTTCCTTGACTACCATCATTTTTACCACGCGAATGTAGTAATAGATGGAGACAACACTAGTAACTAAGCCAAGTAAAACTAACCAGTAAAGTCCAGCTTGCCAACCAGCCCAGAACAGGTAAATCTTGCCAAAAAACCCTGCTAATGGCGGAATCCCACCCAAGGAAAGTAGAGATATACTCAAACCGAGTGTAAGCAGTGGGTCTTTTTGATACAATCCAGAGTATTCGGCAATTTGGTCTGTTCCTGTGCGTAGGGAGAAGAGAATCACGCAGGTAAAACCGCACAGGTTCATGAACAAATACACCATGAGGTAAAATACCATGCTGGCGTATCCGGCTTCAGTTCCCGCAATCATGCCAATCATCACAAATCCAGCTTGAGCAATGGATGAATAAGCTAACATCCGCTTCATGCTAGTTTGGGCCAGGGCGACTATGTTACCCAATACCATACTTAGGACTGCAAGGGCAGTGAAAATAAATCTCCATTCCTCCGCAACTAGGGGGAAGACTGTTGTCAGCAAGCGAATGGCCAGGGCAAACCCAGCGGCTTTGGAACCCACCGATAAAAAAGCAATCACCGGGGTGGGAGCGCCTTCGTAAACGTCTGGGGTCCACTGGTGAAAGGGTGCGGCGGAGATTTTAAAGCCGATACCGGCAATCACGAAAATCAGGGCAATTACCAAACCTAAAGACTGACCACCATTAGCAGCAGCAATACCATTAGAAATCGCCCCTAATTCTGTTTGTCCACCTGATAGACCATACAGCAGGGAAACACCGTATAAAAATATTGCCGTACTGGAGGCTCCAATCAACAGGTATTTCAGCGCAGCTTCGTTAGAGCGGGGATCACGCTTGGTATAACCTGTGAGTAAGTATGAAGAAATACTGAGGGTTTCCAGTGAGATGAAAATCATCACCAACTCACTAGCACCGGATAAAAACATCCCTCCCACGGTAGCAGTGAGCAAAATAGCGATGAATTCTGCTAAAGCAGTACCACTTTGCTCAATGTAGCGAATTGACATCAATATAGTTACCGCAGCAGACAAAGCAATAATACCGCGAAAAACAATACTCAGGTCATCACCAATAAAGCTCCCGGTAAAGGAAATGGGATTAGTAGCATCCCATTGAAGATAGAGAGCGCCAACCGCAGCCACTAAACCGGCGATCGCCACATATCCAATCCAGCGTGAGGAGCTACGTCCCAAAATCAAATCAACAATCAAAACCCCTAAGAGGGTGACAATTACAATCCCCTCTGGCAAAATCGTTCCAGCATTTAACTGGGATGTCAGATTAGAAAAATCCATGAGATATATAGGTTTTGACGATTAGACATTAAGGAAGCATCTGAGTTTATTCTATTGTTACCGTTGGATATTTTCGATATTTCTGTAAGGTTTTCTCAAAAATTCTTCCCGTGTCATCCATTGTTGGGACCTATGCGGAATGTAACAAATTGTTACAACCTCCCCTTCGATCCCAAAAAGAATCCCATAGCGTTTTGAGTAGAGAACGAATCGCACATTCCCCTACTATACATATTACACCTACCGAATAACTGGACTTTAGACTAAAAATACAAGCTGCTTGAATAATCCCTAAGTAGTGAGACACTTATCCAAGCAAAGGAGAACTAATGTCTGAGTCGTTAAATTTTTGCAGTCCTGGTTAGGTAATAAGTAGAAACTAAACCCCAGAATAACCGGTATTTTGGGGTATCATCGCTGATGTATCCTCATGGTTAATCAAATAACCATTTATTACCCATGTCCTTTGACAATCTCTGCAAGCTGCTATCAGAAAAACACCCGCAAAGGTTCGCCAGTTGGGTATTAGGGACACAGCAAGGGGATGTGACAGTTCTCAAAACCGAATTAAGCATAGAACCCATCCGCGCCGATTATGTCACCTTTTTACAACTGCAAGGCAGGATTTTACATTTAGAATTTCAAACCAAATTAGAATCCACACCACCCCTACCACTGCGAATGTTAGACTATTGGGTAAGGTTGTATCGCTTGTATCGTTTACCAGTGACACAAGTAGTAGTATTACTGCTTCCTCCCCTGGATG
>NZ_JAQMUH010000187.1:0-54199 GCF_028331025.1 Anabaenopsis arnoldii
AATGGGGCGTACAACATATTAAGAAAAGCAGTCCTGAACGCTTTTGCAGACGGGATAGAGGGGTTAGGAGTAACTCCAATCAGGTTTACCCCTGGTAAAGTGACTTTGTAGATTTGTCTATAATTTCACAAACTCTAAAGAAATCTTTGATGCAGGATCATCTTTTTTCAAATATCCGATAAGAGGATGTTTGATAAGTTTTCAACAGGTAATTTTTATCTTAGGGAAAAGGGAACACCGGATCAGGGAATGGGGAATGGGGAATGGGGAACACACCGAACACACAATAAACAATAAAATCCAGTCCCCTCCCCTTACAAGGGGAGGGTTAGGGTGGGGTCAAACAATATTTGATACACTAATCATGACTTGACAAATATCGGCTAAGGCCATCAACTTACTTTAAATCTAATAATCCTTGCTCTTTCAATTTGGGATTAAACCGTAATTGTTCTTGTAAACCGCGGTTTTTCAATACTAGTAAAATTTCTGCTTCTACTCGCCGGGCTATATTTTTCAGTACTTTGATTTGCGCCAATTCATCATTAGCTGGGTGATGATATTTTTCTTCTTCCTCAGGTGTCATTAATTGCAGCACATTAATAGCCTGTGTCCAGCTTTCCCGATCATCTGCATTACCTAAAGGAATAGTAGTATTTTCCTCTATCCAAGCATTTTGAATACTTTCTAAAATTGCACGTTTAGGACTTGCAATTGTTTGCACTTTGACCCAATAACATTGTTCTGGTTTACGGACTAAATGTTGCTTAAGACTCAAGTAAACATCCCGAGAATAGCCGACAAATTGTAGTTGTTTAGCCTGGTCAAAAATAGCGTATACGCCTATTTTGCCAGAAAATACTTGAGGCAATTCTCCGTTTATATCAATATAAGGTACGTATTCTATTGCGGATAAACTGGAAAAGTTGGTTTCAATGGTCATTTGTTAAATACCCAATTCTATCACTGATAGTATACTTTGGGGACTATGTAACGCCAGCTAATAAAGGCGGACGGCTAATTTCTGTAATTCGTATTTGTTAATACTTCGCTCATAAAAAATCCTTGGAGCATTGAGAGGAATTAATCTCCCAATTGTATCATTAACAGTCCACCAGTCCATTTAATCAGTTAGTGGGGGGATTGGGGATTAATTATTGGCTAAAATTCCCATCTATTCCTCTGATAAGTGATATAGCCTTTTTCAGGCTCATGAAGTACACACCAATTCCCTATTCCCTCAAACTAAAAAAAAATGTACCTCACGAGCATGGGAAATGCTATAGTTTAACCAAAAAAAATCAGAAATAATCTCCAATACGTATAAGTCAACAGCTTCTGTATTTCTAAGTATTATGTTAAATAATCTATCAACTGTCACAGGTAAGACCCATGTACTGAATAGGACTAACTAGCGCTGTAGCCTTAACAACACTGACATTTACCCTCAGTGCTACCCAGACTTGGAGTCAAACTAAAACTAATCAAAACAGCTTTACTTGTCTCTCAACTCGCTACCCCGGTTGTGTGGAGAAAATTCCCACACCCTTGGGGTTAACACCTGAACCAGGAGGAAAATACCAGAGAATCATTACTTGGAAATCTGACTCTTTACCCCCAACTGTGCAGATATCCCATAGCGATACAGTGACTTATATCGCTCGCAGTAATGTTTACCGTAAGCAGCAGAAATGGGATTTAGCACTGGCTGATTACAACAAAGCTATTGCGATTGATCCTAATGATGCTTATGCTTACTTGTATCGCGGTGCTGTTTATGTTTATCTCAGAGACATCAACAAAGCCAGGGAAAACCTACAACGAGCAGGGCAATTATACCTCACTCAAGATGATCCCGATGGTTATCAACGAACAATTACGCTTTTAAACTCTCTGTAGCTGCAAGATCCCCGACTTCTCACATTATCAGAGATAATCTAGGCTAATTTAGCTAGAAGTCCGGGCTCTGTGTGACACCGAAGATCATGTATTTGATGATCTTGACAAGATGGGATAGCGCCATTCTATATACCCCCCTTACGTTGCAAGGGGAGGGGTTGGGGGTGGGGTCAAACCTAATCAGAAGGGCGAAGCTATAGGCGATCGCACCTCCATGAGTAATATCCCCGACTTCTTACATAATTGGGATAATCTAATATAATTTGTCCAGAAGTCGGGGCTCTGTGTGACACCGAAGATCATGTATTTGATGATCTTGACAAGATGGGATAGCGCCATTCTATATACACCCCCTTACGTTGCAAGGGGAGGAGTTGGGGGATGGGTAACCCCCGGATACTAGATCTGAGAGTGCAAGGTTTTAAAAATCCTCATCCTCATCCATATCATCTTCATATTCATCATCGTCAGCCACCAAGTCGTTGACTATGTCATCCGCAATTAATTCATCCTCCTCATCTAATATTGACCTTTCAGAGCGACGAGTACCAAAAGTACCCTCCCCTAAACCAGAAACATCCAGGTTATAACTGCGCGCTGTGCGGTCATCTAACACCATATCCAGCGGGTCATCCACCTCATCTAAAACACCGCTACCCTCTAGTGTCCCATATTCATCTAAAGCCCCCGGCTCCTCGTAAGTGTTATAACCAGTCCCCGCCGGAATCAAGCGCCCAATAATCACATTCTCCTTCAACCCCCGCAGCCAATCAGATTTCCCCTCAATAGCTGCCTCAGTTAATACCCTAGTAGTTTCTTGGAACGAAGCTGCAGAAATAAAACTATCCGTATTTAAAGAGGCTTTAGTAATCCCTAACAGCACGGGCGTATATTGTGCCTTCGCCCCCCCTGTAATCGACATCGCCTCGTTCACCTGCTCTACTTGTCGCAGTTCCACTAACTCCCCAGGAAGCATCGTAGTATCTCCACCATCATCAATTCTGACCTTGTTAGTCATCTGGCGGACAATTACCTCAATGTGCTTGTCAGCAATATCAATCCCCTGGGACTGATACACCATCTGCACTTCATTGACTAAAAAAGTCTGTACCTTTTGCAAAGCATGACTAGCACAAGCATAAACACCCTCCTCTGAACCTAGACTAAAGAAAACCTCTAGTATTTCATGGGGATTAGAAGGGCCATCGCTCAGTGGTTCTCCAGCTGTAACAGCCCCTCCATCTGGAATCATTAAATTTTGTCCTGGTCCTAGGGGATACTCAGTCACCACCCCATTCGCCTCAACTACCCTCCCGGCGATCGCCTCATCCCCATCACCATAAACCACCTGCAACTCCCCAGAGCGCCGAGCTAAAATACAAGCCTCCTTAGGTTTACGAGCCTCCAGTAACTCCTCAATCCGGGGCAAACCTTGGATAATATCCCCAGTTTTCGCCCGTTCAAACACCAGCAAAACCAAATTATCCCCCCGTTGCACCAAATCCCCATCTTCCACCTGCAAAACAGCCCCCGGACTCACACGGTAAGGGCGACCCACCCGGATATAAACAGCATATTCCTGCCCAGCCAGAGCCGAATCCTCACCAGTCGCAGCAGTTGTCTTCCTCTGAACCACAGACCAAACCTGCCCCGACTCCTGCGCAAACACCCCCGGAGCTAGCTCCGCCCCTTCTACCAACAAGTCACCCATCTTAACCTTGGGTTGGCTGCAGCTACTCACCACCACCTTATCAACATCACGCAAAACCAAACAGCGCCGCACGGTTTCCAGGTCTTCTCTCACGCCCCGGACAATTCCGCCATCTTTAGCAAGAATCTTAGTACGCGCAACCACAGACCCAGGCGCTATGCAGTCCCCATCCTCAACCTCCAAACTAGTTTCCGTACTCCCTTGAGTAGCATCCGCCGCTATATCCCGCCGCACCACCAAAGACTCCAGAATCACCAGCTGCAAACGCTGCACGGCTGGATTTTCCGCATCTTGTACTAACTCAATGTCCGCAGCCAAAGGAGAACCACCATGGTCTTGTTCCCCATCTTGCTCAATCTCCAAAACTAACTGAGTTCGTAAAAGTTCCACCCCATCCACAGACTTAACACGTTCAGAATCCTTATAAGGCAAGCGCTGCACTGCCCGCATTTGTATAGAGCGCCCAGTTTGTTGATTAATAGATGTTGTTGAAGGAACATCTGGATGATTAGGTACTGGAAACTCTATCACCGGACGGCTTAATAAAGCCGGACCTTCTGGAGTTTCCACATACTGAACGTAGCGTAACTCAGTCGCCACTGCACCGCGAAACTCCTGACCGGGTTGGACAAAAGTATTATCCACGCCCATAATTTCTTCCAAATCCCCCGCGTCAGCAGTAGTAAGTCCCGCATCCATCAGCAGCAACTCACCGGGTTTAATCACCACCTCCCGGAGGATATCGTTTTTCTGGGTGATTTCTATCACTCCACCGGTTTGACAGAAAATATCTTTAACAACTTCAGTACCAGCTTCCACAAATTGCCCATCTTCCACTAAAAGTAGGGAGATATCTTTGTTCACCTCATGAGTTTCTTCAGGAATCCACAAAAGTGTACCCCCTTGAACCACCTCATAACCTAGTTTCGCTTTACCTTTCTTCTGAACCTCTACACCCGCGAACTTAAGAAAACCACCCGTATTTGTACGATACCGGTCATCAATTAGTTCAGCTACTACTTGACTATTTTGGACTTTTGTACCTGGGGTCGCCCGTAAGTTAAAAACTTGGTTATTACTAGTTGTAATTAAATAGTGGTTACGACCTTGGGAACTTTCTACGGTGACTGTAGCTTGGTCTAAGACTACAGAAGCTGTGATGATTTCAATTTCCCTAGCATTCTTTCCGGGGAGATTTTCCGGTAACCGTACTACTCCCCCATGTTGTGTGGTTAACTTGGTTTCTGCTAAAACGCCGTTTTCTGAAATTCGGTCACCATTTTTTACCACCAATTCCGCCCCCGGTGGTAAATTGTAAACCTCTCCAGATAATACCCAAATTAATCCACCCCGGGCAGCCGTCGTAGTTGTGTTTCCTTGGCGGTCTGTCTTTTGCTCAGGTACAACTTCTGCAAATAACACTTCACCCGCCAAATCTGAAGCTACATCTTTTACCGCTTTTTCCGTATTCAAGCGGGTTGTCCGTCCACCTAGAGCCACTTCCGCCAGTAATTGACCGATTTTTACCTGCTGACCATTCTGGACGTATAAAGTAGAGCCTTGGGTAACGTTGATTTCTTGGGCGACTTGGCTTTCATGGTCTGAGTGTAAATGAATGACTCCATTAGCTTCAACATATAAAGCATCTTCACCATGTCGCGTGCGATAAGTACGGGTGCGGAGTTTCCGGGGGAACCGGATAGTACCGTCACTCTTAGAACGAACCTGCTGCGCCACTTCACCGGTGAACACACCCCCGGTGTGGAAAGTACGCATTGTTAACTGTGTCCCTGGTTCTCCAATACTTTGGGCCGCAATAATGCCCACAGCTTCCCCTAAGTCTACCATTTTGGCATGGGCTAAACTCCAGCCGTAACAATGTTGACACACAGAACGCGCAGCTTCACAGGTTAAAGGCGATCGCACTACCACCTCAGTCACCCCAGCCTCATGGATTTTATCCGCCAACTCATCCGACACCGGAGTATTCCGGGGCGCAATTACTTTTCTTGTTTCAGGATGCACCACATCCTCAGCAATTACCCGCCCTAGCAACCGTTGAGACAGAGGAATCAAAATCTTACCCCCCTCCGTCATGGCACGTAAAGGAATACCCCTGGTAGTACCGCAGTCAATTTCCCGAATAATTACATCCTGGGAAACATCTACCAACCGCCGGGTCAGATAACCAGAATCCGCCGTCCGTAAAGCTGTATCTACCAATCCCTTACGCGCACCGTAAGAAGAAATAATATACTCAGTTACCGTCAGACCTTCCCGGAAATTGGTCTTAATCGGTAAATCAATAATTTCCCCCTGCGGGTCAGCCATCAAACCCCGCATACCAACCAACTGGCGCACCTGGGAAATATTCCCCCGCGCTCCAGAGAAAGCCATCATATATACAGAATTGAGAGGGTCAGTGCTTTTAAAGTGCACTACTACCTCATCCTTGAGGGCCTCACTAGTTCCGTTCCAAGTATCAATTACTTTTTGGAACCTTTCCACTTCGGTGATTTCGCCCCGTTGATAGCGGTTCTCCGTGGACCGGATTTCTTCCTCCGCTGCCTCCAACAGCGATCGCTTAGTCGGGGGAATCATCAAATCATCCACACTAATAGACACCCCCGCCTTAGTCGCATAGCGGAACCCCAAATCCTTCAACTTATCTGCCATCACCGCAGTCCGCGCCGTCCCATAATGGGTAAACGCCCAAGAAATTAACTTTCTCAATTGACCCTTATCAACCACCCGATTCCGAAAAACAGCCTGTTCTTTAGTCATTATTAGTAATTCCCTATCTTGTAAAAAAGATGGTTGACAGTCAACAGCCAACAGTCAACAGTCAACAGTCAACACCCAACAGTCAAGAGTTTATACAGCCAAAGCCTCTTGAATCGCCTTGTTATAAATCACCCGACCCGGAGTAGTGCGGACATATTGAGACATTAAATTACCTTGGGCATCCTCCCTGACTCGGCGATACTTATACATCACAGTCCGTGTACCATCACCATTTTCCGTCACTTCCAGGGCTTCTACATCTGGTTTCTCTGTTTCCACATCCCCATCAAAGCGGACATAAATATAACTGTGTAGATCAACCTGCCCTTGATGGAAAGCCATAATCACATCATCCAGAGAAGCGTAGTACCTACCCGCCCCCTTAGTCGCCCTAGGATTTTCCGCAGTTAAATAATACGCTCCCAACACCATATCCTGACTAGGGGTAATAATCGGTCTCCCCGTAGCCGGAGATAAAATATTATTAGAAGCCAACATCAACAGTCGCGCCTCAGACTGACTTTCTAAAGACAAAGGCACATGCACCGCCATCTGGTCACCATCAAAATCAGCATTAAAAGCCGGACAAACTAAAGGATGTAACTGAATCGCCCTACCCTCGACCAACACAGGCTCAAAAGCCTGAATACCTAAACGGTGGAGGGTAGGCGCTCGGTTTAACATCACGGGGTGTCCCTCAATTACCTCCTCTAGCACATCCCACACACTAGGGTCATTACGAGAAATCAACTTTTTCGCAGCCTTAATATTGTTCACCATCCCACTGCGGATTAACCGATTAATCACAAAAGGCTGAAATAGTTCTATAGCCATCTCCCTAGGTAAACCGCACTGGTGGATATTCAACTTCGGACCCACCACAATTACCGAACGTCCCGAATAATCTACCCGCTTCCCTAACAAATTTTGGCGGAAACGCCCTTGTTTACCCTCAATAATGTCAGACAGCGACTTCAGAGGGCGATTATTTGCCCCCACCACAGTCCGACCCCGCCGACCATTGTCAATTAAAGCATCCACTGCTTCTTGCAGCATCCGCTTTTCATTCCTCACAATAATCTCCGGGGCTAAAATCTCTTGCAATCGCGCCAGCCGATTATTCCGATTGATCACCCGGCGATACAGATCATTGAGGTCACTAGTAGCAAACCTCCCACCATCTAACTGCACCATGGGGCGTAAATCTGGGGGAATCACAGGAATCACAGACATAACCATCCACTCAGGTTTAGAACCAGTGGCAATAAAATTATCAATGACTCGCAGTCGTTTAATTAACTTGGCTCGTTTCTGACCCTTAGCCCCGGCGATTTCCTCCCGCAGGTTTTCGGCTTCTTGTTCTAAGTTAATATCAGCTAATAAACGCAGCAAGGCTTCTGCTCCAATACCTACTTCTACCCCTTGCAGCGTCGAATCTTCGCTGTAAATTTGGTCTTCAATTTCTAACCACTGGTCTTCACTGAGCAACTGCTTATAACTTAAAGTTTCCGCATTACCAGGACTAAGCACCACATAGGAATTGAAATACACAATCTGCTCCACATCCCGTAAAGGCATATCCAGCAGAATCGAAATATAACTCGGAATACCCTTGAGATACCAAACATGAGCCACAGGCGCAGCCAGCTTTATATATCCCATGCGGTGACGACGCACTCGCGACTCCGTTACCTCCACGCCGCAGCGTTCGCAGACAATACCACGGTGACGGACTCGTTTGTATTTGCCACAGTGACATTCCCAATCCTTAGCCGGTCCGAAAATCCGCTCACAGAATAGGCCATCCATCTCCGGCTTGAGAGTACGGTAATTAATAGTCTCAGGTTTAGTGACTTCCCCCACCAACTGACCATTAGGTAGGGTTCGCTCACCCCACTGGCGAATGCGTTCTGGTGATGCTAAACCGATTTTGACATAATCAAACTGATTTGACTGTATTGTTCTCATATTTCCTTAGTCATGAGTAAATCCTTAAATGCGTTCACTGTTGACAGTTCAGTGTTAACTGAAAAATACCGTCAACAGTCAACCGTCAACCGTCATCTGTACAGGTTTTTTAGTCTTCCTCTAAGGAATCACGAGTCAGAGATTCATAGGTAGGACGAGGAGGTGTACGTCGGACAGATTGATCCGCCATTAAATCTACCTCCACATCCAAGGAACTACCGTCAGATTGGGTCTCAACCTTATGGACAGCAATATCTAAACCTAGAGACTGCAACTCTCTCATTAAAACCTTGAATGATTCCGGCGTTCCAGGTCGAGGAATTGACTTACCCTTCACGATCGCATTCAAGGCCTCATTCCGTCCCTGCATATCATCAGACTTGACTGTCAGCAACTCCTGCAACGTATAAGCCGCCCCAAAAGCCTCCAATGCCCAAACCTCCATCTCTCCAAATCTTTGCCCACCCTGTTGAGCCTTACCCCCCAAAGGTTGCTGAGTTACCAAGGAATATGGACCTGTAGAGCGCGCATGAATTTTATCATCAACCAAATGTACAAGCTTCAGGATATAAGCCACCCCCACTGTAATCGGTCGGTCAAAAGCTTCGCCAGTCCGACCATCAAATACCATAATTTTACCGGGGTTATCAGGGTTATACACCCAGTCCTTACCCGTCTCATCCCTTGCCTCCTGTAACTTCCCATGTACCAATGTCCGGGAGGTCTCCTCACCATACATCTCATCAAAAGGTGTAATTTTAAACCTCACTCCCAATGTGTGAGCAGCCCAGCCCAACATACACTCAAAGACTTGACCTACATTCATCCGGCTAGGTACACCTAAAGGATTAAGCACAATATCCACGGTGGAACCATCAGCCAAATAAGGCATATCCTCGACTGGTAAAATCCGGGAAATAATCCCTTTGTTCCCATGGCGACCGGCCATTTTATCCCCGACCTGGATTTTACGTTTCTGGGCTACATATACGCGCACCACCATATTAGCACCTGGCGGTAATTCGTCACCTTGTTCCCTTGTGAATAAACGGACATCAACTACTCGTCCTTTTTCTCCATTGGGAACCCGTAGGGAATTATCCCGCACGTCTCGCGCTTTCTCGCCAAAAATAGCCCGTAAAAGCTTCTCCTCGGGGGGTTGGTCAGACTCTCCCTTTGGTGTAACCTTTCCAACTAGTATATCTCCGGATTCGACCCAAGCACCAACCCGAATAATTCCCTGCTCATCTAGTTGGCGTAGAGCATCTTCCCCCACGTTGGGAATTTCTCTAGTGATTTCTTCGGGTCCTAGTTTAGTTTGTCTGGCCTCAATTTCATATTTCTCAATATGAATCGAAGTATAAACATCATCCTGCACTAATCGCTCCGAAATCAAAATCGCATCCTCGTAGTTATAACCCTCCCAGGGCATATAAGCGACAATGATATTTTGACCCAACGCTAACTCCCCACCTTCGGTAGAAGAGCCATCCGCAAGCACTTGACCGGCGATCACCCGCTCGCCAATCCTAACCAGAGGTTTTTGATTTAAACAAGTATCCTGATTAGACCTTTGGTATTTAGACAGGCGATACTTAATTTCTGGAGAGTCATTGAAAGGCTTAACCCGAATTTCCGTAGCATCCACATAGGTAACTTCTCCATCCGTGCGGGAAACAATCACCATCCCCGAATCCCTTGCACCTTGAGCTTCTAAACCAGTACCCACCAAAGGACGCTCCGGCTTTAACAGCGGTACAGCTTGGCGTTGCATATTGGAACCCATAAGAGCGCGGTTAGCGTCATCATGTTCCAAAAATGGAATCATACTTGTAGCTACTGAAACAATTTGCACGGGCGAAACTGCTACATAGTCCACCTGTTCAGGGGTAGTGGTTGCCCAGTCTTGGCGGTAGCGCACAGGTACAGACGGTCCTTTAATGTAGCCATTGTCGTCTAATGGTATATCACCCGTGGCTGTACGTAAATCGTCTTCCTCATCCGCAGTCATATAAACTGGCGGTAGGTCAAAGCGTACCCGCCCATTTTCCACAGGTCTAAATGGCGTTTCCAAAAATCCATATTGGTTAACACGCGCATGGGTAGCCAAAGACCCAATTAACCCTGCGTTGGGTCCTTCTGGTGTTTCAATGGGGCAAATTCTGCCATAGTGGGAAGGGTGAATGTCTCGCACTGCAAACCCAGCCCGTTCACGTGTTAAACCACCTGGACCGAGTGCGCTAAGGCGGCGTTTGTGGGTCAGTTCTGCTAAGGGATTTGTTTGATCCATGAACTGACTTAGTTGACTAGAGCCAAAGAATTCTTTGATTGCTGCTACCAATGGTTTAGGGTTAACTAGGGAAGCTGGGGTTAGAACTTCGGCATCAGATACTGTCATCCGTTCCCGAATAATCCGCTCTAGGCGGTTCAAGCCGACTCTTACTTGGTTTTGTAGCAGTTCGCCGACGCTTCTGACGCGACGATTACCTAGGTGGTCAATATCGTCGATATTGCCAATGTCATATTCTAGGTTAATCAGATAGTCTACTGCGGCTAAAATATCTACGGGAGTTAATACGCGGGTGGTGTCAGGAACAGAAAGTCTTAATTTTTTATTGAGTTTATAGCGACCCACTCGACCGAGATCATAACGTTTAGGGTCGAAGAAGCGGGAATCTAACAGCTGTTGTCCGCCTAGTACTGTGGGTGGTTCACCGGGGCGTAATTTCCGGTACAATTCCATCAGGGCTTCTTCTTCGGAAAATTGACCTTCTTTTTCAATGGTCTTTTGGAAATATTCGGGGTGGCGCAGGGCGTCAAATATTTCGTTGTCGGATAAGCCAAGGGCTTTTAATAGCACTTGGGCTGAGAGTTTGCGGGTTTTGTCGATGCGTACCCAGACTAAATCATTACGGTCTGTTTCAAATTTCAGCCAAGCCCCCCGATTAGGGATTAAGCTAGCTGAATAGGTACGTCGTCCGTTTTTGTCTATTTCTGATTTGTAGTAAACTCCGGGCGATCGCACTATTTGATTAACGATTACCCGTTCGGCTCCATTGATAATAAATGTCCCACGGTCTGTCATTAAAGGCAGGTCGCCAATAAATACCTCTTGCTCTTTAATATCTCCTGTTTCCTTGTTCAGCAGACGTGTAGGTACATACATCTGTACCGCGTAGGTACTGTCACGCCGTTTTGACTCCTCAACGCTGTATTTGGGCTCTTTGAGTTTATAGTTATGTCCTAAAAAGTGTAGTTCTAGTTTGCCTGTGTAGTCTGTAATTGGACTAAAGGAATTTAGTTCTTCTATCAGCCCCTCTTCTAAAAACCAGCGAAAACTCGAGCGCTGGATTTCAATCAAGTCGGGTAATAAAAAGGCGGATTCCATATATTTATCTGTAGTCATGCCCTTACCTTCGTCAACCTGGTTAAATTTGTTTATTGGACGCTGCTAGTGTCTGGTTTTTGCGTGTTCCCCAATTAGGCGTATATGTCTATCACTCTTAGGAACACCTGTTTCTTTATCCCATCTATTTCTACACTTAGACAAACCCTGCCATTTAAGCTAGAAAGAGAGTTTTTGACAAGGGGCTAATCGCCCTTATTTTCTCTTGTGGCTGCGCTAAAATCCAGATATTAATTTGCTCCCATGGCTTACGCCACGCTACGCCACGCTACGCTATCATGAATATGCCTAGACTTCTCTAAGCTCTCTTGGTGCGATCAATGCACGGTTTATAGTTACAGTTGTCTGTTTCTACACAGGTAAACAGCATAGTACTTGGTTAAGTTTGATTTGTCACCTCGTTGCTCTATTTTGCTCGTTTTTCCATGGACTAGGCCACGCTACGCGACCTGCTTTAGCAGCAGCGCTGGCGCTATCGCACGCGACATGATTTACTTTTAACAATTTTCTATAGGTTGAGTATGGCTCCATGCGCTGTTTTGAGCAAAGTCACCGGTGAGAGTCGAACTGCTAAACCAGTCATAAAATCAGAACATCCACTTGTAGAGAGGAGAAGGATGATCAAGTTGATAACATTACAAAATCAAGCTTAAGAGTTTGTAATTCCTTCCTTTTTTTTGATTATGACTTATTCAAGTTTTGGAGGGATTCATCTTAGCATAACTTTGTCCTGCCGGAGTTAGACCTTGATCAGAGCCGCCTCCCACACAAAAAGGGAGGAATTTCACCAGGGGCGGCTTTAGTAATATCCCCATTTATGGTAGGTGATATCTATGTTTCACATCTGGGAACCCGGTCACCCCCACTAATCCAAATAATTTACAAGCATTTTCAGTAGTTTGAGTAGCAATGGCTTCTAAAGTCTCCCCACGCAAATCGGCTACCTTTTCCGCCACATAACGGACATAGGCTGGCTCATTCCGCTTTTCACCCCGTTTAGGGACAGGGGACAAAAATGGGCAGTCTGTTTCCACTAGTAGGCGATCGCCTCTGACCATCGCGGCGGAAGCCTGTATGGCTTTGGCATTTTTGAATGTTACCGTCCCGCTAAAGCTAATATAGAAACCTAAGTCCACAAACCATTGAGTTTCTTCTGGTGTTCCACCCCAACAATGCATGACACCTCTGGGGATTTCTCCCCTATTTTCCCGCCACTGTAGCAATATTTCCCTCACTTCCGGCGCGGCATTACGACAATGGATAATCACCGGTAAATTGAGTTGGCTGGCGATCGCCAATTGTGCTTCAAACACTATGCGCTGTGCTGCATAGTTATCTGCCTTATAGAGATCCATACCCATCTCCCCAATGGCTACCACCTTCGCTTCAGAACTAGCCAAAGATTTGATTTGCGCGGCTGTATCGCTCCCCCACTTGTCAACATCCAAAGGATGTAAACCAACGGAGAAGCTGAGTTCCGGGAACTGGTGCGCTAAGGATTTGATCCCCGAAAATTCTGACGGTTCGACGCACGAATGTACTAGACGCACTACACCTGCTTCTTGCCATCGCGATCGCACTGTTTCTAAATCCCCCTTGAATGTATCAAAATTCAGATGGACGTGAGTATCAATCAAAATTAGACCACCCGTGGGCGGGAGGCTTGCATTGTCCTTTTTGCTCATGAGTTCTTATGTCGCAACGCCAAGGGCTACCCTGATGCTAGATCGGTTTTTATGATTCCCTGACCAGTAATCAGTCAGAGTAACTGATTACTGATAGAGTAGCGTGGCGTAAGCCATACACTTGAACTACTCAGCAGATGCTGGGGTGAGTGGCTTGAGTTTCCGAGCCAGTCTTGATTTTTTTCTAGCGCCATTGTTCGGATGTAGAACACCGCGCTTGACCGCTTTGTCAATTTTGCTGACAGCCGCGGACAGCCGCACCTGTACCTCTTTCTCTAAATCTGAGTTAGGATTAGCTGCATAGACATCTACAGCGCTAAAGTATTTTTTCATCAGCGTTTTTACTGCTGATTTGTAAGCTTTGTTCCGCAGACGATTGCGTTCTGCGATTTGGGCGCGTTTAAGAGCAGATTTTGTATTCGCCACGGTCAATTCCAGAAATACTATTAATATGTACACACACTACTAGACTTACTAATATAGCACTCATACTGCCAATGTCAGAATTTATCAAAAAAAACTTTTTCTATGGCTAACGCCACGCTATCGCTATGGGCAGTAGAGAGTGGCAAGTAGGATTACGACTATGGAACAGACAGGGGTAGTGTGGTCTGCTGCGTTACTCCACAAAGCCTGATGATCAATTAAAGTATCCTTGACAACTTTACCGTTGGCGTGTACTCATTGGCTAAAATGCGTTAAGATAAGGTACTAATAAAAATATCGCGGTAAGCGGGAAACTCAGCGGCTTTAGCCCTGAGAGGGAAGCGACTTAGTGGTTAAAACCACCGTGGTCTTTTCAGGTGAAAAGTAGCCAGTAAGCTAGGCTTAGACTTTAAGTGAAAACTACTGTTGGTAGCCTTGGAAGTATTAAAAAAAATCCAGGTTAAGCTATAGAAGAGAGTTAGGACGATCTCGATAACCTGATGGTTGAAGAGTTAAGACTAATTCTCAGGCGGGAATATCCTAAATTTTGGCATTATCCTTACTCCATGCTGCGAATCATTACTCAGCAGGCAGATGTTGTATCAGAACTGCAACGTATCTGCAACCGTACTCACGATGAACACGTGCTTCACAAAGAAGCAACTGTGCGCGAAGTACTGCAAGCAGTGAAGCGCCAAGGCGACAAAGCTGTTTTGCATTATACAGCTGAATTCGATAACCAAACCCTGAAACCAGAGGAGTTGCGTGTTACTGGCTCGGAAATGGATGCAGCCTACCAACAAGTATCGAGGGAGCTACTCCAGGCGATTCAGTTGGCTAGCTGCAAGATTGAAGCATTTCACCGGCAGCGTGTGCCGAAAAGTTGGGTACACTTTGGTGATGATGATGTCGTGCTGGGCAAACGCTATATCCCGGTAGATTGTGCTGGTTTATACGTTCATGGCGGTCGCGCAGCTTATCCGAGTACTGTGCTTATGAATGCTATTCCAGCTAAAGTGGCTGGTGTACCGCGTGTAGTAATGGTAACACCACAGGGGAACAGAAAAGCAATTAACCCGGCTGTTTTGGTGGCCGCACAAGAAGCGGGGATAAGAGAAATTTATCGTGTGGGAGGGGCACAAGCGATCGCGGCTTTAGCCTATGGTACAGATACGATTCCGAAAGTGAACGTAATTACCGGTCCGGGCAATATATATGTCACCTTAGCGAAAAAACTAGTTTACGGCACTGTCGGCATTGATTCCCTAGCCGGTCCGAGTGAAGTTTTAATTATTGCCGATGAAACAGCAAATCCTGTAAATGTGGCGGTGGACTTGTTAGCCCAAGCAGAACATGACCCAATGGCGGCGGCGATTTTGTTGACCACAGATACAGCTTTAGCCAAAAACGTACAAGTAGCGGTGGAAAGACAGTTAGTAGATCATCCACGACGGATAGACACGGAGAAGGCGATCGCCCACTATGGTTTAATTGTAGTTGTAGAATCGTTATCGGCAGCAGCAGCATTTTCTAATGAATTTGCCCCAGAACACTTAGGATTACAAGTTCAAGATCCCTGGGGATTACTTGCGGATATTCGCCACGCTGGGGCAATATTCTTAGGGGACTCAACACCAGAAGCCCTAGGAGACTATTTGGCCGGGCCTAACCATATCTTGCCGACTTCCGGTGCTGCTCGTTATGCTTCACCTTTAGGAGTAGAAACCTTTCTGAAACATTCCAGTATTATTCAATACTCACAGAGAGCACTGGAAAAGGTAGCTGGGGCAATTGACGCTTTAGCAACAATGGAAGGACTACCATCTCATAGAGATTCAGTGCGACGGAGAATTCAGCAGCAAGAGTAATTATCAATGTTGATTTTTTGGATAATCTATTGTAAAAACTTACTCAGTGGAGGCACAATAAAAGATTGTCACTCAGTAGCCACAATAGAGCAGGGTTATAAGTGACAATAACTTGTATCAGGGAATTATATTAAAGGGTTATACCTTTGAGGAGATCAGTGGTGCTAAAAAATGTTTTGGTAGCTCTTGACGGATCGGAAATTGCAGAACGAGTCATTGACAGTTTAAATGACTTGGTGTTTTCCGGTGATACCAAGGTCATTCTGTGTCATGTATTTCCCACGCCAGAGTCAAAGATGCAACTATCCACAGATAGCGATCATCGAGAATCTTCCAACCTGCCTGATTTCCATATTGAAAAACTACTGTTAAATTATAAGGAAAAATTAACATTTAAGAGTGAATTAGAATTGGTAACAGGAGATCCTGCCGAAGAAATTATTCGTCTTGCTAACATTTACAAGGCGGATCTAATTATCATTGGTAGTCGCGGGTTAACTGGGATGAAGCGAATTGTTTTGGGTTCTGTGAGCACTCAAGTAGTGGAGGAGGCTAATTGTTCGGTGTTCGTGGTGAAACCAACCTGACAAGCAGTTAAGGAACATGGGGTAAAATTTAAGGATCAGTTTTTCCTGGAGGCGATTAATCACGGGCTTTTGTGTAAAAGCGATTAAAGGCCTCTTTCGCATTAATTAATTGACTAAAAACTGCCGCAAACTTAACAAACTTAGGGTATGACCTAGATTTAAAGGAAGAATTGAAACCCCTTCCAAGCGGGACTGAACCCAACCTTCTCCCCAGTACCATTCATGAAAGCCATCAATACCTCCACTAAGTAGCAACCGCAAACAATTAGGTTTCGCCACATCTACTTGATGATGAATTGCAATTGGGCCAGTCCAGGTTGTAAACTGAAAGCCAGTGTGCAGTTCTTCTGGCATTCCTGGGGTAAAAGTTTGTCCTACCAGCCATTGGGCTAGTTTATCGGGGTGTTGCAAACTATTACGAATTGCACTGGCGGAGGCTGTGATTTCTATTCTTAGTTGACTTTTTTGAAAATTACCAAGCATTTCTTAATAATTATTTAAGGTTTAAGTCCGAATTTCGGTGCATTGTAGTTCTAGTATTGCAAATACAATCATATTCTGCATGGGACGGGGCGTAATCAGAGAGTCGTTTTCTACTTAAAATAGAGAATGTAGGCTTATTAAGAAACGTAAGGTTTTTCATGGCTGATCAATTAATTCGTGCCACAGCTGCCGATGGTGGTATTCGTGCTGTAGGTGTTATTACTAATCGTTTAACAGAAGAAGCACGGCAACGTCATGGGCTGTCCTATGTGGCAACAGCAGCACTAGGGCGGACTATGGCGGGTGGCTTGTTGATGGCTTCTAGTATGAAGCGACCTGGTTCTAGAGTGAATGTCCGCATCAAGAGCGATGGTCCTCTGGGTGGTATCCTTGTAGATGCTGGTTTAGATGGAACAGTACGGGGCTATGTGGCCAACCCATCTGTAGAATTGCCTCCTAATGAAAAAGGTAAGTTGGATGTTGGTGGTGCAGTGGGTAAGGGCTATCTCTATGTAGTGCGAGATATTGGTTATGGCTACCCTTACTCTAGTACCGTAGAGCTGGTATCGGGGGAAATAGGGGATGATGTGGCGCATTACTTAGTTAATTCTGAACAAACACCTTCAGCCTTAGTTTTAGGGGTGTTTGTAGGAGCAAGTGGTGTAACTGCTGCTGGGGGATTGCTAGTGCAAGTTTTACCGAAGGCTGCTAGAGATGAAGCCCTAGTAGAAACATTGGAGTCTCGTGTATCTAGTTTATCCGGATTTACCCCATTATTACAAGCTGGTAAGACTTTACCAGAAATTTTTGATGACTTACTCGGAGACATGGGTCTGTCAATATTTCCGGAACGTCAAATGTTGCGCTTCCACTGTGGTTGTTCTTTTGACCGCGTACTAGGAGCATTAAAAATGCTGGGAGCCGAGGAATTGCAAGATATGATAATTAAAGATAATGGTGCAGAAGCAACTTGTGAGTTTTGCGGCGAGGTTTATCAAGCAAGTAGCAATCAGCTAGCTAAATTAATTGTTGATTTGGAAACAGAATCTTCGGTTTCTGGTTCAAGTGTATAATAATACAAAAAGATGATAATTTTCATGGTATCTGTGGTCGGAGAATATTGAATCAGGTACCTTTGGAATTATCAACGAGTTACTATGACGGCATCGGAATTATCAGCATAGAACAGTTAACTATTCAACTACTTTGGTGTGAGAGATGACACAGCGGGATATTCCAGAAAATTGGCCTCCATCTAAAGCAGGAGAGCCAGATGATATGATAAGGTTATCCCCAACGCCACAATTCGCTGAAACTCAAGCATTTGGTGTGCAGGCTAATGGTTCAACCTCTAAGTCAGTGAATCGACAACAACAAGACAGTTACGAATTACCTTTACATCAGCAGTCAGCCGCAACTAGTGTACCCGGTCAAAAGTCTGGGAAATCCCCCGGCTGGATGAAAAACTGGTTTTTGTGGGGATTAATATTAACATTGATACCTGGCAGTATCGGGTTCGTAGCAATGACAGTGTTGCTGAAACTACCAAGTAGTCCCACTTGTACTGCAATTTCTCGACCTTTTGTCAGCGCTTCAGTGAGGTTATACTGCGCTCAGAAGTTAGCTGCTGGGCAAAATGTGGATGATTTACTGCGAGCGATCGCTTTGGTGAGTAAAATATCAGAGGATCACCCATTGGCGGGAGAAGTTAACCGTTTTGTTGCCGAATGGTCGAAAGACATTTTACGGATTGCAGACGAGAGTTTTCAGTCAGGTAATTTAGAGGATGCCATAGCTACTGTCCGTCAGATACCTAAACATTTGGCAGCTTATAAATTAGTAGATGAACAAGTTAGTAAATGGGAGTTAATTTGGTCTCAGGCGGAAGACATATATAAGCAGACTGAAGAGGAACTAAAAAAACAGCGTTGGCAATCAGCATCTATGCTAGCCGCTCAATTAATGGGTGTAGATAATGAGTACTGGTCTGGCGTTAAGTATAATCAATTAGATAAATTAATTACATCAACAAGGGAAGATGCTGATAAGTTAGCAAATGCGGAACGTTTAGCAAATACCAGAGTTTCAGATAACTTATTAAAAGCGATTGAACTTTCTGAGTCCCTCAGTCCGGAAAGCTACCTTTATCAACAAGCACAAGAGTTGATTCCTGAAATTGGGCGAAAAATGCTGGATTTGGCACAAGCAAGCCTGGATAGGAGGGATGCGGGAAAAGCTATAGATATTGCCAGACAAATCCCAGATAATGCCCAATTGCAGGTAGAAGTGAAAGACTTTATTACTTTAACTGAGGCTAAAAGGAATGCATGGATTGGTACTGTGTCTGGTTTAGAAACAGCAATCTTTGAGGCGCAACAAGTTGATGCTTCCAGAGCAATTTATGGTGAAGCACAGGCGTTAATTGCTAGTTGGCAAGTGGAAATTGAAGATCTGGCACGTTTGGAAAGAGCCAGGACACTTGCTAGTCCAGGGACAATCGAAGACTTGACAGCCGCTATTGCTGAAGCGCAGTTAGTTTCAGGTAATAGTCCCCGGGCTGCGGAAGCGAGGACGGAGATTAACCGTTGGCGTGACCAAGTTCAGACTATTGAAGATAGACCGATTTTAGAACGGGCTCAACAATTAGCATGGCCTTCAAATGATATTAATGCTTTGCAAGCCGCAATATCTCAAGCTAGACAAATCCGTGAGGGTCGGGCCTTGTATTCTGAGGCACAGAGCAGAATTAGGCAGTGGACAGATACCATTGAGCGCACACAAGATCAGCCATATTTAGATAGAGCCAGAATGTTAGCCCAAGGTGGTAATTTTACTGCTGCTATTAATACAATACAACCGATTGCATCATCGGGGCGATCGCTTTCTAGGGAAGCTAGGAACAATATACGTAATTGGCAAGGACAAATCCGTGCTAGAGAAAACTGGGCTAGGGCGCAACAGGTAGCAGCTGGGGGTACGCCAGAAGCTTTATCTCAAGCGATCGCCATAGCGAATCGTGTTCCCAGAAGTAGCACTTTACGGATGGATGTGAATTTTGCCGTTAACCAATGGAGTCAGCAGTTATTAAGCATTGCTAATTCTCAGAGTAATTCTAATCTTGCCAGGGCGATTGAGACGGCGAAGTTAATTCCCCGAGGTAGTTCTGCTTATAATACAGCGCAGCAGCAAATTAAGAATTGGGAGCAGTTACTTAATCCTGAGCCTCCACCATTTGAGCCTATAGTTCCGATTGTTGAAAGTAGTTTTTAATCTGGATATCTGATTTTCTTAGGTTTTTTGCAACCTTCTGGTCACGGATTGTAGGTGATTGTAACATAAACCCACCCCAGCCCTCCCCTTGTAATACGAGGGGACAAGTTTCAATCCCTGATAGGGATTATAGGTAATTGTCACACAAAGAAGAGGTACAAGAGCGATGGCAATGGATGATGGTTTCAATCCCTTTAGATAAACGCGATCGCAGTTTAGCATACTGAGTCTGGGTTAAATCGCACTCAAATACAGAATACTGCATCCACTGTCCATAGGATTTAAGAATTTTGTGAATTTTATTGCTGCGTTTATCTTCTAGTATGTCGTAGGAAATAACTACAAACATAAGGTTTAATTTATTTCATAACCAGGGTAAAAGCCGACAATATTTAAAACTGCTTGGATGTCGTGGCGGAGTAAGGAATAACCTAAACTCAGGAGTGAGTTAACCGGGTCTGTGGGAGGGCGACGGTTCCGGGTGGAAAAGCTAAAGTTATCGACGCGAATCAATTGATTAAAACAGCCAAAATATGCTGCACTTCCTGCACCTTCATAACCTCTGATGGAATTAATTGATGTGGCTTTTTCTAAGGATGCGATCGCCTGAGATAGTTGGTTAATGTTAGAGGTTGTTTGATAATTTTTCAGCCGTAATTTTCATCACATCTTCACCCCATTTAATTGATTAAATCCAGTCCCCTCTCCTTACAAGGGGAGGGTTAGCGTGGGGTAAAACAATATTTGATAGTAGGAGCAAAACCGAAATCAATATGTTCCCTGAGCGAAGTCGAAGGGAACAATATAAGGGGGAGGAAGTCGAGGTTAAGAGAACCGCAAGAGATTTTAGAGACTATTGGGGGGATCGTGGTTTCGACTTCGCTCAACCACCGAAATCAATCAATAGCGATGAGGACAATAGGCGTATTGGTTCAAGGCCGCAATCTGGATATATTCGGTATTATTATTCATAATTTTTGGTTAATTTTGATTGATATGTTCGCCGCATCATCCCCATACCCATTGGTGTTTTCCGTCCTACCCCTGCATATAAGGCAAAATCAGCTAAGGCGTTAATTTTTTTGATTTCTATAGGTTCAATTTCTCCTAAGAGTTGATAGCTCACTTCTCCTACAAATCCAATAAATTTACTACGAGAGTCTGCGACAATTTCTGTACGAATGTTGAAGAATGAGGGGAATATTGACTCTAGGACAAGTTGACTAATTTCGATTCCACTATATTTATTCCACCGAGAAAGTAGGGAATTAAAGATACATTCTCTGGTGGGGAGGGTGCTGTCATATTTTCCTTGACGGAAAGCGGTGGGTGTGGAGAAAGTAAAGTGAACATTGCGATAGCGATCGCTGGCTTGCTGATATAATTGACTATAGGGTATAGTATTAGCCCAAGGCTGGGTAGATTGGGGTGTACCTTGAATGCTGGTAATATACAAGTCAGCGGGGCCTAGATGCCAAGGGTGATTGGGGTTAAGATTGAGCCAGAGTTGGGTAAGTTGACTAAAGAGTGTGTCATCTAACAGGGAGATGCGCCACCAGCAAGGCTTTCCTGGGGGGATGGCTTCTTGATGTGTATGTTGTAGTTTAGACATTCCTCTAGTTCCCTGAAGGAAATTAGTTTGTAGGGGTGAGAGGGTAAAGGCTTTATCAGCACTAGGATTATGTAGGCGATCGCCTAATGTGCGGTCTACGGAACTGACAAGGGTTAAAAATAGTGCGTGCAGATGTCTTCCTGTGAGAAACTGGGGAGGGATAGGCGACAAAGGAAGTAGATTAAGAATTAAGCTATGAGGCATATTTAATAGTTAGGAATATTTTGTGTTTGGTGGGGAGGGGTGAGGTAAAGGTAATTTGTAATTGGGAGATATAGCCAAAGTCAATAAAAACTCAACAATTTACTTTGCTGTTTTATTGGGGCGTTTTACTTGCGTTTTTTTGTGCTAGACTTGGTAGCTCTTGATTCAATGGTAAAGTCTGGTATTTCTGCTAGTTCAGATTGACTTAAACTATACTGTTCACAAACCAAGCTCAACCGACTTCCTGGGGTTTGCACTGCGTTAACGGAGTGAGTCAAATCACCTTGGAAGTAAAGTAAAGTATTCACCTGGGGTTTAATTTGTCCCAGTTGGCGTTTATGAGACTTGAGTACTAGTTCTCCCCCTACCATATCTTCAGGTAAGCGTACATACAGAACACTCACAAACATAGGTGGTTCTATGGTTTTGCAGTAAGAACGCAAGGAGCGGTCAATGTGGGGGTCTACACGGGAACCTTGTTGAAGCTGTAAGGGATTGAGGTAAAAAGCATTACAACTAGGTTGGAGAGCCAAATCTAAGTAGGGCTTGAAGTAGGGGAATTTTTGTTCTACAGTGGAGATGTGCGATCGCCTAAACACTAGAGAAAATCCCTTAGTGGCGACAAAATCGCGGTTAAGGTTATTGATCGCAAAGTAAGAACAAGCCTGAATTTCTCCCCATAGGTTATTGAGATACTCCATTGGGAAAGCGTTATGCTGTTGTTGAAAGTATTTCACCGTGAGTTTAAAAAGCGATAGAAAGTAAAATTAGGAACCACATTAGATAAATCATCTGTGTTTATTTGTATATATCTGTGGTTCCATATTGCTAAAACCGACCTTGATTAACTCCCAAAACGGTATTCCATGCGAGCGGGAAGCTTTAACCCTGGGATATCATCAAAGTAATAGTATAAACCTCGCATTTGCAGATTTTGAATCAGACTAACAGGAGGCATATTTACTACATCATAGCTAATAACTTGATTAGTAAACATGACATCTAAAGGGTTTAAAGGATATTTACAAGTAAATAAACCCTCAGTAGTGTGAGAGTTATGTAACTCCGTAACTGTCACCTCAGCCTTACTCATCCACTTACCCAAGCGGATCCATTTTGGTAATTTAATTGGTTTTTCAGCAATTAGGAAAAATTCAAATTGACTTTCTGGTGCAATTTCTTTAGTTCTACCAAAACTGGGGATATTCTTTTGGGTTTTCTCCATCTCGACATGATAGTTATTATTAGCATACTTCCAGGTGTTGAGAATGGCGGAATGATGCAAAACCCTAGCGGGAGTAATGTAAATTTTCTGCTGGTTGAGTGGTATTAAATGCTCCTCATATTTTGGTACTTGTTCCTGGCTAAAGTAGCGATAGGAGTGTTCATCAGCTACGGTAGTAGAGTGGATTTCACTATCAACTAAACCCAGTGCGTAACAGAGGGCGTAATTGTGAATTATTGGCTCTGTTTCGTAAAGTCGCCCAATTTCACGGGTGGCAAAATACAGGCTATCATGTAGTTCCAATTGACATTGATAGATAATGGTCATAGAGGTTACTTAGCCTTAGCACTTGTTTTCTTTTTGCTAATGTGCTTTTTAGCATAATCCTTGGCTTCCCCATCAGCTTTCTCTAAAATTGCTTTAATTCCTGTTTCTGTACCTGTAAGGGTCTTAACTTCCTGTAGCAGAGGTGAAAAAGCATCACCAATAAAATCAGTATGTACAATAAATTCATCAGCCATTAAAGCCTCAATTGCACTTTTAGCAGCAGTAATTACATCATCCTCATCCAAAGGTTCAGGAGGATGAATGGTATTTTGGGCTTTCATTTGGTCATATATTGCTTGAGTCCAACGGAGATTACTGGTAATTTCTCCATCTGCAAATACAACACCAATCAACTCATTACGCAGGCGACCTGTACGGGTGGTTTGCGCTCCATAGTGGCGGGTTCTGAGAATATTATTAAAAACGTAAAGGAAACTCGCCTCTGTAGGGTCTTTGAGGGTGACAATACTAGGGAAGAAAACCTGCGGTCTAATATGGTCTTGCTGATTAATACGACTGGTAACTTCACCGGGTTTAGAACCATTTTCCCCCTTGGATGCCATTGTACCATTTTCAAAGGGGGCGTTGAGGGTAAAAGTTTCGTGGGATTCATCAAAAGGGGTAATTGAAAATGCTGTATCTACAATTACCTTAGATTTTTCCGAACCAGAGTCACCAATGGCAAAACCGTAAATAATACAATCAGGATTATCCATAGCGAAATTAACGTTATATTCGCATTCCTCCGCAGTCATCAAGCCGTAGTTACGCAGTAATTCCCGACCAACTAAACGTTCTGGGGTAGATTGTTTGCGCTTAAACATTGATAAACGGCTGATTGTGGCTTTATCTCTCACTCCAGCTCTCACCCTGGCTTTATTTAATTCTCCATCTGTTTGAAAAAGTGGATAAGATTCTGTAATGCGGACAGTGAGAAAATGGGCATATTTTCCCATGGGTTTGTAGGGAATTGCAGCTTGGAATAGTTTTGAAGGAACTGTTTTCAACAATGACATGATTAATCTCTCCAGAGAATTGAATGTGTTTGATATTGGGTTAGAAATTGGGTTAATGGAAATATCTAATTACTCATTTACATCATCTTTTTCGGGATATTTTTCGGCGTTTTCTTTGTCATCTGCAAGGCGGTAAAGGAACTCACAAGTATCTCGAATTAAATTGATTTGACGACCTGCTAAACGAGCGCGATCGCCTGCAAATGATTTCTCAAATACCTCCTGAACAAAATATCTGGAAAAATCTACAACAGCTTGGCGTTCTTGTTCACGGTTACTAGTTACCCAACGTCCTTCAGCAGTAGAAGCATGAACACGGTCCATGAGTTTAAACACTTCCGCAGCCACCGCCATTACTAATGTTTCTCCCTGAAAAACACTAGACTCAGCTTTAAGAATAGTTTCAGATGCCATATCTATGGGTTTCAACACAGCATTAGATTTAGGGTTATAACGCTTATTAGCGCGGTAAAATTTCCGGTACAAATCTGTTAATTTTTGCGGATGATTTAAGCTTGATTGTTCTCCCACAATTAACTGCTCCATATTTTGATCAAATTTCACATGAGGGTCAAAACAAGGGTAAAAATGATAGGTATAAAGCCTAAGTTTTTCGATTCGGGCTGTTTCTACTCCTTGGTTACGCACCCAGCGATTGAGATAAGCAAAAACATACAAAGGACTGGTTTCAAAATCCTTAGATAGTTCTGCAAATTTACCCCAATTCGCATCGTAACCAGTTTTACCTTGTTTAGCGTTGACATCTAAATGAATAGCATAAGCCGCCGTTAACACATTTAATGGTGCTGGGTATTCAATACTGTTTTCTTCCCAACCTTCTAAAATGTAATCAAGACGGAATCTATCCCTTTTGACTAAGGCACGGAAAGCATGGGGCGCACTATCTAAGAAAACGCTTTCCTCAAATTCAGCACCATCATTAAAAGGTGGAATTGGCGACTCAGAAACCACTGTTTTTACATCTAGAATCATGGGAAAAGCAAAGGCTAACCAACTCGGCATGATCCAAGATTCAGTGTCGGTGCTATCCTTTCCTGGGGGGAGTGCCATAAAATAAAATGTTAAGGGTTGATCTTCAGGATAAGAAAGCTTAAATGTGCGGTTTTTTCCAGCCTGGATATGTTCATCAATGATGAAGCTATCTACCTTTTGATAATTTGCTTTTTCTAAGTTTGCCTGTAAATCCTTGCTGATGAAATGATTACGTATGGTAGTATCAAAGCGAGTTTGAGCAATACCATTGTATGCTTTCTGTAAAAACTTATTAGTTTCTGGGGTGAAATAATAAGTTGGGTAAAAATAGAGATAGCGGTATTTTCCCTCTTCAAATCGTTTACCAACTGCTTGAGTTTGATTCATCAAAATTTGCCTGAGCATCATTTCCACACCCGCAATACTGGAAATGTTCCGCTTGGCGTTGGAACCCCCCAACATTTGTTTATTTGTATAAACTTGGGGTGTAAATAAAACTGCTGATTCCATTTGCTCAGTCACGGTGTAAGCTGAATGAGAAATTGAGCAAATAAGTTGCTTTCCTCTTCCTGATTTTTTAGCAGCATTGTAACTATTTAATTCGTCTAAAAATGTCTGACTTTCAGCTACAGGTGATACTTGTTGCTTGCTATTTGGCAACATGACGACGCGATTTACCCACAGTCTTAAATCCTCCCAACCATCGGGTAATTCATACTCAGAAATCAGCGGGGAAATCAAGGTTGATAAGTAATCGATAATTTGCTGACAAATTTCGCGGATGTTTTCAATCCCCGGATGAGATTCTAAATATTTAGCCGCTAAATAATACCATTCATAAGGTACTCCCCCAGTATTTCCTTTTAACTTATTTTCCTTCAGACTTTCGTTAATGCGTTGAATTTCCCGAACTGCGGGTAAATATGCTGTTAAATTCCACAACTCCGCGACTTTGTGGGTTAAGTCTAAATCTGGTAATGCTGGTAGTTTTTTATCTTTCTTTCTCGCAGCATCAATGCGCTTAACGGTCTCTTCCCAAATCTTACGGGTGACTAAATCACCAAATTCCGCTATTTGGTCGATGCGGATATCATCTTTAAATGTGAGGTCATGGTCAGCAGATAAAACATTTTGTTGCTGAAATTTAATCAGATTTTCACTGCGACTTTGAGCAACAGAAGATTTATTAGAGTTTAATATCCTTAATGTAGCATCTAAAGCTACTTGCATTAAACCTAAATGCTCAAAGAATAAATTGTAATATTCCGCATATTTCATCCCTTTACCATCTCGACTAAATCCTGTTTGTCGCAGACGCAGTTGACCTGCACACAGTGACTTAATACTATTAACTACACGGTCTGATAAATTTTCTTTAGTAATGGGCGGTGCATTACGCAATGCTAGATAAATTACACCTGTGGGTAAATACAGTAAAGGTTGATAGTAAATGTTTTCATAAGTGTTCACACTGGTATGATCGTCAATTAAAGCATTATTAACTACGTTAGTTAAAACACCTCTATTTTCAGCAATACTGTGATAGGTAAATTTTAGTTTTCCATCACTTAATTTATGCAGAATCTCTTTGAGTCGGTTATGTTCCGCATCTTGGGGATGTTTGACAATTGAGGCCAGGGAATCAGCCAAACAAGTTAAATAACACAAACTTTTAATAGTGCGATCTTCGAGAACGGGATTTAAGCCAAATTCCGAAAAATTCCAGTTAGTATCCCAGCGTCGTTGTGCATTATAAGCTATGCACAATAAATCATCTAAATATTGCTGATAGGCTTCCCAGTTATCTGGGTTAATAAACTTATCAAGTCCTAACTGGTGAATTTTTTGATCAATAATTTGGCGCTGTTCTTTTACGGGTAACTGGCGACAGTCTGCTGGGACATCGGGAAATTTTTCAAAGTCATGTAAAATAAAGCCTGCAATTACTAATCGGCGTTCTTTTTCTTTAACGAGTCTTCGGACTGTGGTATCAAGTTGTTGTAACCGCTTTTCAATTAAGTTAGCCGGAAATAAACCATTGAGTAAATGTGTATTCAATGATTGGTCAGCAGCATTATCTCGCCGAACTTTAGTTTTACCTGCTACTGCTCGCTCGTGGTCAATTTCATCAAAGAATTTACCGCCTTTGGCTGTAACACCAATGGCTATATTTAGGAGGTTGGGTAAAACATACTCAGCGAAATCAGCCATTACTGGGTCATGAGGATTTTCCGCCTGAATTGCTTCTCGCAATAGTTTAAGTGTGAGTAATTCACCCTGAGTTTCAATGGTACGGTCTGAAGAATCACCATCAAAACCAAAGTCTTGATTAAACAAATCATCGTCTAATTCTTCTAGTTCTTGATTTTGATTGTCAAATAAATCTAGTTGCTGATTGTCTGCAATGGCTTGAGTTTTTTTATTCATGATCTACAAATAATCAAATTGACTAATTATTGGTTGCAGGTAAGGAAGATATTACTGATTGGGTTTTATAGTTTGTGAAGAGGAAAGCTGGAGTAAAACTTACTGTCTTAAGATGTGGCTTTTTAAGTGACTTATTCAAGCATCAGCCAAGCTGTTGGGGATTAAGATTGCTTACGCCTGAGCTTAATACCGCAAGCTGGTGCTTTCCTCTTGTAGAGAAATTATCGGATAGTCTATGACATTGGTTACTCGGTTAATAACCTATATTCAAATTGGTTATGAGCAACTTGTTTTTTTTCAATTAGGTAGCCTTTTCTACGAGCTTCAAATATGGTGTGTCCAAATCGGAAACTCACATTTGCTGCTAGCTCATCGCTAGAATGCCATTTACCATCCTTAAGAATTGCAATTAATTTCTCAAGGTTTTTTAATTTGACGGGCATATCATACTCCTTAACACCTATGGTCATGGCAGCCCAAATACTGGACATATTTACGCATCAGCATTTGTATAGTTTTGAACCTACATAAAACGAAACCTGTTGTCAAGGAATTTTTCTGATTTTAATAAGCTTAGACGTATTCAACACTAAAAGCTCTTGACATATTCAACCTGACTATGAAATACTTCCATCAGATAAAGCTTTACGAGCACGTAACCACTTAATTAATCCCTATTAGGGATTGAAAAGAATAAGTCTGTGCTTAAAACCGTAAGCTTTTTTTCTCAACAATCCCTATCAGGGATAGAAACCTTAAACAATCCATATTTCATCTCCTTTGCTTTTCAAGTTATGGGCGTATAGGTGAGGGTATCTAGCAACAGTGCTGACTGACCAAAAGCGATCGCATAAGGTGCAGTAGCATCATGAACGCTGTACTGGTCGCAAATGGGGTAAATCTGAAAGTGCATTGGTAGTCGTAACCGCATCCGCACTTCTGACACGGGTCTACGAATGATGTCAGCAACTAAACCCTGTGTTTTCAGGCGTTTGTTAATTGCACTGATCCATTTATTGTCGGGTTGGGAAATTTCCACCCCAGTTAAAACCTGAACTTTCCCAGTCTCCGCTATTGGTTGTAAGTCTCCCGGATAGGTAAATTTCCAGTTCAGTCGTTCCTCACGGTAGGAACGCAACTTAATAAATGCGAG
The DNA here is from genome assembly GCF_028331025.1 of Anabaenopsis arnoldii. Taxonomy (NCBI): domain Bacteria; kingdom Bacillati; phylum Cyanobacteriota; class Cyanophyceae; order Nostocales; family Nodulariaceae; genus Anabaenopsis; species Anabaenopsis arnoldii. The sequence continues at coordinate 29,045 of NZ_JAQMUH010000187.1, forward strand.
ACAATGAGCAAATCTACCTTTGGCTATGGGTTGCTCTGTGCGTTGTGCGGTTTCTGCGAGTGTCCGCATAAATCCTGCCTCTGTCCACATTTCAATGTCTAAATTGCTCAAAATACCTGGTAAATCGTAGGTTTTAAACCTGTCTGCTGGGTTTTCTTCCGTTAAGTCATACAACCCACATTGCAAGGGACTAGAACCCCGAAAACTAGCAGCTTCTTCAGCAATGGGATTACCTGATTTACCTGAGATTGCTTTCCAGTCTCCCGCCCATTGCTTAATATCTTCAGCTATGGATTTGAGGCTGTTGTTAAATACTTGCTCACAGGCTGTTTGAAATTGTTGTCGGCTTTGGGCATACTGTTGTTTAATTGTGCGATCGCTCAATTGGTAACATAGCCAAAATGATTGTACAGTACCCCAGCGGCGATAATAACCATTAAAATCATTGATTTTTCTATAGTTATCATTAATTATGCTGTGAAAAAATGGGCGCTCATACGTACCATCTACCTGTAAGGGTGGTGAATCTCCCTGAAATAAACGTTCTCCTAAAAAGTTAGGCACAAGAGCAAAAGCTGTAAAGTGGTTAAACTTAATCATTTGACCATCTTTCTCATAGCCATCATGTCTACCTAACCGCCCCAACCGTTGAATAAAATTACCTGCATCTGATGATTCAAACATCAGAAAATTGATTTTAAAATCAACCCCTACATCAATTGTGCTGGTACCGATAACTAAATCAGCCATGAGACTGCGTTCTTTTATTTCCTTTCCAGAAAGCCCTGTATTTTCTCCTACTGTTAGATCATAAGGTTGCAAAAATTCCTGAAAAAATGCCGTTAAACGCTTGACTGTTGCAATGGAGTTGAGAATAATTGCTCCTTTACTACCAGGATAATTTTTAAACTGAGATAAAATTAACTCCCTATTTTCTTTGAGCCAATTTTCCGAAGCTTTAGAACTAGGTTCTAAAGGAATAAAATTGAGGGTTATTGTTCTGGCTACCTGTCGCCAGCCCTGTGTTTGTAGTTGCTGTTTTTCTTGTTGTGTGGCAGGAAATTGATATTTATTTTCGGCAATGGGATTGATAAATTGACAGCGAAATCCTGCCTGTTGCAGTCTGCTAATTAAGTTTGGATCTGGTGTAGCTGAGAGAAAGAGAAATTTTTTACGCCGATTTGTACAGCGAATTAACAACATTGTGTTAATTACACTGGCAATTTGGGGGGCTGTAAAAACATGAAATTCATCAAAAATAAATAAGCCAAAATCTTTATCAATGCTACCCCATAATTTATCTGGGCTATCAACCGGACTTATATAAGCACCTCTATGCAAATAGTGAAAGATATCAGGATTAGTCAGTAATACTTCTCTTTGATTTGCGAGAGTTGCAATCGCGGCCGCTTTTTTTAGTCCTTCATTTTCAGCATAGATTTCTAAGTCAGCCCCGCTTAATTTGGCTACACGCGGCTCATTTTCTGGTTGAAGTTGGGCAATATATCCTCTAATTTGTGTTTCTTGGTCTCGTGCAAGTTCGTTAGTTGGGTAAAGTCCAATGGCGGAAGATTGACCTTGAATCACTTCTAAATAAGCCGCTAAACTTTTACCGTCCCCTGTCATGGCTGTGTTGAACACTACGTCAATATTTGAATCCCGTAGTGCTTCTAAGGTAGCTAATTGATGCCAAGAAAGTGACCAATTTTCAGGTAATTTCACGCCGTCAGGTGTGGGGACGGTTTGAGAATAAACAGGCTTGAGAGTAATTTTCCAATCTGCCGACATTCACTTAAATAGTGTCCGTAAACTGTTGTTATTTCTGATCATGCCATGCAAAATAGATGTTAGCAAGATATATCTGGATAAAAGTGTCCGTACAAATATGAGTCGGAAAGGTCAGTCTATAACTCTGTCTTTAAAGGAGCGGGATAAAGCAGAACTGGAAGCCATAGCTCTGCAATTTGGTATGATGTGGGGAAATCGCCCGAACATATCCAAGCTCATAGAAGCCATAGCCCAACGTAAGTTACGCATTGGTAACAATAACAATTGGACAGAAGACAGGATTCGAGCATTACATCGGTGTATAGGTGCATTAACCGACATTGGACAAGTAGAACAAGCCCAAATTATTGCTAACTTGCTTCTAGAACGCAGCGAACTGTCAGTACCATTGCGGACGGAAATACAAGCTTTTTTAGAAAATCTCCCCCCACCTTGGCGGTTACAAATAGATAACTACATCCTGCGACAGCAACCATTTCAGCTTTCCTACCAAGATGCAGCAGGGCGCGTACTGAATTTTACGGTGCGCCATGCTCGGATTACCCCCCAGGAAAAGCGCCAATATCTTAACTGCTGGTGTGAGGAAACAGAAGGAAACTCTGATATCCCTGAGCTGATTCATAACTGGACTTTACGCTTAGATAGAATTACAGATGCGGCTGTAACCTCCATCCCTGGTAATTGGCATTCTCAGTTAGATACAATAGAGGTGGAAATACATATATTTGGCGGCTTGGCTTTTGGTTATCAAGCAAAACCGGAAGATCACATCAATGAATGGTTAGCAGATCAGCCAGGGGTTCGCCGAGTTGTGAGGACGGTATCAAATACCTTTTGGTTTAGCCGGGAGGTGATGCAATACGGTCCAGACTGTGTAGTAATTCTACCTGAGAATGTGCGCGATCGCCTCAAGGAAAAAGTTCGCAACCTCTGCAAGTTATACGATATTGAAACCACAAGTTAAATCCCACTCCCATAACATCATCCCCACCTTCAGCGGTCTTCGACTCTCCAGTGAAATTTATCCTAAAATCTGCGCAATCATCCGATTGGCTTGAGAACCATAACCACCGCCAAATAAATTGAAGTGATTGAGAATGTGATAGAGGTTATAGAGGGTTTTTCTTTGCTGATAACCTGGCTGTAAAGGAAACACTTGGTTATAACCTTGGTAAAACCCAGGGGGAAACCCACCAAATAATTCTGTCATGGCAATGTCAACTTCTCGATCGCCAAAATAAGTAGCTGGGTCAAATATCACAGGTTCTCCTAACACAGTAAAACCAGCATTCCCACCCCATAAATCACCATGTACTAAGGATGGTTCTACTTGATGACCGGCTAATAAATCAGGAATAGCCGCCAGTAGTCCATCTTGTTGAGGAAAACTACCCCCCCGTCGCCTAGCTAATTGAAATTGATAATTTAAACGATATTTGGTATAAAATTCTGCCCAGTCTCCCGTCCAACTGTTGATTTGAGGTGTGGAACCGATAGTATTATTAATTTTCCATCCAAAACCTTTACTACTAATGGCTTTGTGCATCGCGGCTAGTTTGCGCCCCATTTCTTCCCATTTACCGTTACCGCCTCCCATTTCCAGCCATTCCAAGACAAGGTAGCTATAGTTACCAGCAGTACCCCAACAAATGGGTTGAGGTACAAGAATGGTATTTGTAACTAGTATTTCCTGTAAGCCCAGGGCCTCAGCTTCAAACATCCCCACTTGAGATGCTTGATTTAGCTTCACAAAGTAAGTTAAATCTCTATCAGAAATAGCATAACCTTGATTAATACAGCCACCACTAACACCTCGCTGGCGCTGAGTTTGAAATTTTTTGCCGGTGACTTGGCTAATATGGGTATCAATTTCAGTCCACATTTTGAAATTAGTAGGGTTTTAAGATCACTACCCCATAAGCATCGGGAGAAAGATACTGTTTTGCCGATCGCATTAAGTCAGTGGTATCTTGCGATTGAATATGATAGGGATAATTAAAAGCAGGTTCTAACTTTCCTATCATAGATTGATAGTAACCATATAAACCAGCGCGATCGCTTGGGGTTTCGTTACCAAATATATACCTATTGGCTACCCGCCGCCGCACCCGACCAATTTCTGCTTCTGAAACTAACTCTGTATGTAGTATACGGATATGTTGGGCGATCGCCTCCTCCACAGCTTGTAAATTTTCCACAGCACATTTAGCGGTAATATAGAATGTCCCTTGTAACTGATTAGTCATATTACTAACACTAATAGAACTTACCAGTCCCCGTTCTTCCCGCAAATCTCGCACCAGTCTGGATGTGCGTCCATGTCCCAAAATACCCGCCAAAACATCCAACCCATAAATATCATCTAGCTGTCCCAACCCTGGAACCCGCCACACCATGACTAAACGTGCTTGCTGAAGACTGTCATCGACAAATTCCCGACGCACAATTTCTGTAAACGCAGGTTCAGGATTAACTCTTAACTCTTGAGTATTAATTGTTCTGTGTTGACTATGACTAAATCCCTCAGCTACAGTTGCAATTAATTCTTCTACGGGTAAATTACCCACAGCCACAGCGGTAATCGACTGGGGTTGATACCAAGTTGCGTGAAAGTCGCGCATTTGTTGGGCTTGCAGTTGAGAAATTACCCCTTCTGGTCCCAATACTGGACGGCGATAAGGTAAATGCTCAAAAGCCGTCTCCATTGCTCTTCTGAATGTCCGCCGCTGGGGATTATCTTCAGAACGGCGAATTTCTTCTAAAACCACTAAACGCTCCCGTTCAAAGGCATCGTCAGGAATACTGGCATTAAGGACTACATCTATTTGTAATGGCGCTAGCTCTACAAAGTCTTTGGGAGCAGTGGTTATGTAGTAATGAGTGTAATCTTGGCTAGTGGCTGCATTAGTCACAGCACCCCGTTCTTCAATTCGACGTTCAAACTCACCGCTTGCTAATCGGTCGGTGCCTTTAAAAACCATATGCTCTAAAAAGTGAGCCATGCCATTAATCCTATGAGATTCTACCGCCGAGCCTACTTTGATCCACAAGCTGAGATTTACAGCTTCTACTGGCATTTGCTCTGCGACTATGGTTAAACCATTGGGTAATTGGTGGAGTGTGGGTGCGTTTATCCGAGGGAATTTTGCCAGAGTTGAGGTCATGGGTGGTAGGAGAGTCACAGCTTTTTACTCTTTCATCTTATCTACTAATTTTCATCTGTATCTTGAGGAAACTGTTTAGGTGATGAATTTCACGCGGCTTTTTTTTCGCAGATGAAGTAAAATTATAAGTAGTAATATTAAGAATTATAAAGATAAATATCAATGACCAATATTTCTAGTCACAAAACTAAATCCCGCGTTGCTGTTATTGGTGCAGGTATAGGCGGACTGACTGCGGCGGCTTTATTGGCCCATCGGGGTTACAGTGTTTTAGTTCTCGACCAGGCCTTAGTTCCGGGGGGTTGTGCTTCTACATTTAAACGTCAAGGATTTACCTTTGATGTGGGGGCGACTCAGGTTGCTGGGTTAGAACCGGGGGGAATTCATCACCGCATATTCTCGGAATTAGCTATAGACTTACCAGATGCGACACCCTGTGATCCTGCTTGTGCTGTGTATTTACCCGGAGAAAGTACACCGATTAATGTTTGGCGTGACCCCCAGAAATGGCAAGAGGAACGCCAAAGACAGTTTCCCGGTAGCGAACCTTTTTGGCAGATGATGTCTGTGTTATTTGAGGCTAGTTGGCAATTTCAAGGGCGTGACCCAGTATTACCACCGCGTAATTTGTGGGATTTATGGCAACTAGCTCAAGCGGTGCGTCCTAGTACATTCATTACAGTACCCTATACATTATTTACTGTGGGTGATGCTTTAAGGTTTTATGGACTGGGTAAGGACCAGCGTCTGAGGACGTTTTTAGATTTGCAATTAAAACTGTATTCCCAGGTGAGTGCGGAGGAGACAGCTTTACTCTATGCTGCAACGGCGTTGAGTGTCTCTCAATTACCCCAAGGATTATTCCATCTCCAGGGTAGTATGCAGGTACTCAGCGATCGCCTGGTGACATCCTTAGAACGAGATGGTGGTAAGTTATTAATGCGCCATACTGTGGAACAAATTCAGGTAAAAAATGATCAAGCCAATGCTGTAGTCATTAGAAACCAGAAAACAGGTGAAGTCTGGACAGAAGTAGTAGATCATGTAGTTGCTAACGTCACAGTGCAAAATTTAGTGCAACTATTGGGAGAAAAAGCCCCTGCTGGTTATCAAAAGCGTGTGGAAAAATTACCCCCAGCTTCGGGAGCTTTTGTGGTTTATTTAGGGGTAGATATAAGTGCTATTCCCCCCGGTTGTCCCCCCCATTTACAATTTTTGTATGATGTTAACGGCCCGATTGGTGAAAATAATTCTTTGTTTGTTTCCGTGAGTCACCCCGGAGATGGACGCGCTCCCGAAGGTAAAGCCACAATTATCGCTTCATCATTTGTCGATCCTACACCCTGGTGGCAAGGTGAGAATTATCAACAGTTAAAACAACAGTATACAGAAGATGCGATCGCTCGTCTTGGCCAATATTTCTACCTCAAACCAGAAACCATTATTCATGTAGAAGCTGCTACACCCCGCACCTTTGCTCATTACACAGGGCGCGATCGGGGTATGGTTGGTGGTATTGGTCAAAGAATACCCACCTTTGGCCCCTTTGGTTTTGCCAATCGTACACCCATCCAGAATTTATGGTTAGTTGGTGACTCGACTCATCCAGGAGAAGGCACAGCTGGGGTCAGTTACTCAGCGCTGACAGTAGTTAGACAAATTCAGGCGGAATTTTAGAATTAACAGATTTCTAGTTAGAAGTTAACATTACGTATCTGTGTTCATCTGTGGTTGAATTGCAAAAACCAACATATCTAATTCCAGTCCCTGCTCATAGTCTTGTCATTTTTAGGTATTTTGCATCCAACTTTTCCATTACAAGTGTTAGGTTTAAGCTGTTTAAGATGCTGGACTTAATTGGTCGCTTTTCATCCCAAAAAATCAGAGATGAATAAAACTTGATTACCGATGGAGAACTCAACATATCAAAGGTCTTGTGTGCAGTCTCCTCATTATCAAAACTCAGGAAGTAAACAGTATCATCAAAAACGACAGGCTTACTAACTATATGGCTAATTAACCGAAATTCTAACCTCTTATAAAGACCACAAATTGCAATTTTCCAAGGTTCAAAAGTATACGCACCAACACCAAAGATAGAAAACTTGGGATTACTTTTGTATATTTTACTCTTGCGGTTATCTAAATAACTTGCATGAGACTCTAAATAACTCCAGGTTTTAGGAGCTAAATGTTTTATAGAGTCAGTTGATTCACCAACAAATTTCTGAGTCACTAGGAGATATCGATCAGTATTTTTTATACGATTTTGAGCCACATCCGAACCTTTAATTAAAGGAAACACATAAGTTTCTTCAATATCAACAGTTTCTCCTAGTCCATTTACAAAAATATTATTATTTTTACGCAACTCCATGACATTCGAGCAATCATGTTTAATCCCAGAACGCCATTTCTTTTGATGATTGACATCATATAGTTGACTGAATTTTTCAAAAGAAACTATATCTCTTATGAGGAGATTATGGCGATAACCTATTGTATAATATTCTGAGCTTCTCAAACTACTAAATACATTACAGCAGTAGTTTTTAGAGGTTGAATCAAATTTACAGAAGAATAGACAGGCGTCCACAGATGCATCAAAATACTTTTTTGTATCTATGCTATAACTTGCACAGTCAGCCAAATTAAGATTATTAGAATAAAGGTAGCCCAATAACTTTCTGGAAACGGAAGTTTTGCAAAGCATTGCTAGGTAAGCATTACGCCCTTGTAGCCATTGTATAGACTGAATTAGCATCCATTCGGAAATATCAAAGTTACTCTTACCAGTTATAGCGTCCAAGCCTCTGTGATTTTGAAAATTACTTTTTTTGGGTAGGTTTGTGCCACCAATTCCTCCCTGTTGCGAACTAGTCACCCAGGGAAAATTACCAAGCACGAGAATTTTTCCATGCAATTTATTTACATATGATAACCAATTAAACTCAAAGAAGTTGGCATTTTTAAGCTCAATCCTGTTATCTTCTAAAAATAGTTTTTCCGTGTGTGCATTCTGTAAATAATCTGAGTTTATCTCTACTCCAATAATCTTTTTAGTTGATGGAAATAAACGTGCAGCAGTCTTAATAAAATTACCAACTCCGCAAGTAGGATCAATAATCACATCTGGATTAACACCAATTTCTATCAACTGCTGACATACTTCTTGAGCGAGTTCCACCGGGGTTTGGAAATCTCCATATTCTATTTTTGTCTGATCACCAGTCTGAATCATTGGTTAGCCCTGTAAACAGCAACTATGCCTTTTTCTTGTCCAGCACGCTCAATAACTCTTCCATATTGTAGTCGCCATTGCAAGGCATTAGAAATAGTTAAAAATCCTTGCAAGGGAGGGTTAAGCAGGATTTCGTCTGCGATGTTAGATGCTTCAATTTCATCAACAGGCAAATTTCTATCATACATAAAAGCAATCAAGTCATCTTTATTACCTTGATTTTCCAAGATGCTCCGAATTCCACGAGTCATCTGAAAATCTGCCGTTCTTTCTGTACTGACGTAAATTGTGTGCTGAATATTTAAATTTGCAGTCTGATTTGTACTGTTGTCTGTCTTATCATAAACAAAGATGATTAGTCCATATCCCAGTCCAAAAATCTTTTGTCTTGCAGATTTATAAGGACACGATGACTGTGGTTGTTTAATGCTTGTGACTTTAATATCAACTAATAACTGGGGAAAGTCAATACCACTAGCTGAATTACCCTGAACAAAATCATACTTCTGTTTGAGATAGAGCTTAAATTTCTGCTCTAGATATGTTCCAATTGCTTTCCCATCAGTAACACCGTAAAGTAATGGTTCTGGGTGTCTAGACTCAGCGACTGAAAACACTGCAGCTTCAGTACATAGGGTTTCTATGGTCAAAATTTTCATGGTTGAAGCAAAAAACAATATTAATTACGGCATTTCTGGTCGATCCAGTAAATATCCTAATATCATAAATCTTGTGGTGTGGCTATCCTGACAACCCCGCCTACCTACTTTGACTGTTGTGCTACTGCCAAAACAATATAAGTGATAAATTTTACCTATCAAATATAGGTTTGTCTTAGGGAAGACCAGGAATCATAGCCACTTTAATCACCTCACGGGCTTTCATCTGGTAAAACACCTGTTCTAGGTCTTGTAGCGATCGCTCTTGACTGATTAACAATTCAAAAGGTATTTTACCACTAGCTATGAGTGAAAGGGCTGCCCGCACATATTCCGGTGTATTATGAAATACCCCTTTTAAGGTCAATTCACTATAATGTAACTTTTCTGTGTCAACTGTAATAGTTGTGTCTCGGGGACAACCACCGAATAAATTCACAGTTGCACCAGGACGGGCGCAAGTGATGGCGGTTTCCCAGACAGTTGGCACCCCAGTAGCTTCAATTACCACATCAGCACCCCATCCCTGAGTAAGTTCTTTCACTACACCGGGAATATCGGGGATGTGATGATAATTAAATGTGTGTGTTGCTCCCAGTTGTTGACCTATTTTCAGTCTGTGGTCATTACCTCCCCACAGGATAACTTGTGATGTCTGAGCTAATACAGCCACAAACATCAACCCAATCGCCCCATCTCCCAACACAACCACCCGGTCATGGGGTTTGACATCAGAACGAGCCACACCATGCAAAACACAGGCTAAAGGTTCGGTCATAGATGCTAAGGATAAAGGCAACTCATCGGGAACCCTGAACATATTATATTGTACTATTGCCGCAGGGATTTTCAGATATTCCGCAAAAGTGCCATTATTCCAGGTGATATTAGGACATAAAGAATACTCCTGTCGTTGACAAAAAAAGCATTTCATGCATGGTGCGGAATTATTAGCGACAATGCGATCGCCAACTTGCCAATCTCTCACACCAGCACCCACAGCCACAATTTCCCCTGCAGCCTCATGACCAAACAAGGTGGGGAGTTGCAGCATTTTGGCATGGCCACCACGCCGCCAAACCTTTAAATCTGTACCGCAGGTGGTTGCTACACCCACTTTCATCACCACTTCACCAGTGGTGGGGGTGGGTTCAGCCACCTGTTCTAAGCGTAAATCTTCTTGACCGTAGAGTAATGCTGCTAACACAGCTTGGAACCTAATTAGTTATTTACACTTGATTTTATCAGATTGTGGCAGACAATGAGAAATTCTCCCTAGTCTCTGAGTGTAGTTTGAGGTACAGCCTCATGGTGAGTTTCACCGGTCGTACGAACCACACGAGCTACAGTTAACATAGGTATCTCTTGGCGACAGGATTGGCAAAACCAATACAATTCATTATGACGGATATGACGCAGGAGGGAACCACCGCAACACGGACAGATGTTAGACATCATATTCATAGGATCCTCCTCAAGTAAAGTTGTTTAAAAGTTGGAAAAAAATTTTTAGTTAAAATCTGAGCTGATCTGTATCTAAATAACTATTTTCAAAGGCCAACCAGTTTGTTTAGCAATGGCGATCACCTGTTTAAGACCCTTTTCCAACACAAAAGCGGCCTAAAAACGCCAGATAATAGGATTTTTCTGGTTGGACTATGAAGGGATAATCCTGAGCTTCTATACCTTTATAAGTAGCGACATAGTTAAGTTTAATTCGCTGACCGGCTTTGCTAATACTGACATAAGGTTGCTGGCGATAGTAGGTAAATACTTTTTGAGTATCTCGGATAATAAGGATTGTGCAAGATGTGGGCGGTGGGAGTTGATACCAAAGCGGAACTCTTTCCCTTCGGGGAACGAGTTGAGCGATCTTCATCAGTTGTTTCGGTTTACGTGGTGAAGAATTACTCAGAATAAGTATTTACATCAGCTTCTCAAAACAGAAAATTCGTACTTACTTTTTCTGATATAAATTGACCGCATTAACCTTTGGGAAGCCGATGTTAGTTAAGGGTATAATTAACCATTACCAAGAGAGTTTCCCAGATCAACAATGGCTAATTAGCAGCCATGTCTTTAGAATATACCTGAATTGAGACTGGTTGCATCTACCTTGGGGATCATGCCATAGTTAGTATTTTTTGTATTGGCAGTTACAGAATAATATTTGGTGTAGCTATTCATACTAAAAATCTCAGATATTTGTAATTTTTATTAACCATAAGTTAACCAAAATAGATTAACTAGAGTCATGTAAAATAATTCCTGCCAAAACTAATCAAAAATTAATATTTTTTTCCATAAGAAAATGAAAATTGCCACTTGGAATGTAAACTCAATTCGCACTCGCCTGGAACAGGTGATATTTTGGTTAAGGGAAAATCCCATTGATGTCCTCTGTTTACAGGAAACAAAAGTTGTAGATGCGGACTTTCCGCGATCGCCTTTAGAAGAATTGGGCTATCATACTTATTTTTCGGGACAAAAAGCTTATAATGGTGTAGCGATGATTAGTCGTCAACCACTTAGCAATATTACCGCCGGTTTCACACCAATTCTACCCAATATTGACCCAGTATGGGATGTGCAGAAGCGCGTGATTACAGGAGTCATTGATGGTATTCGGATTGTAAATGTCTATGTCCCCAATGGTTCGGCCGTGGGCAGCGAAAAATACGAGCTTAAGCTGCGCTGGCTGACGGTACTAAGGGAGTATTTACACACCCTTTTACTTTCACAACCTGCACTCTGTATGTGTGGTGACTTCAACATTGCCTTAGCTGCCGAAGACATTCATGAAAAAGCTAGTACAGACAATCATATCATGGCATCCGAACCAGAGCGCCAGTCTTTACGAGATATCTTAGATTTGGGGTTTGCTGATGCCTTTCGTAAGTTTACCACCCAAGGAGGACACTATAGTTGGTGGGACTATCGCGCCGCAGCTTTTAGGCGCAATATGGGTTGGCGAATTGACCATCATTATCTCACCCCAATACTCTATGAACGCGCCAAAAGCTGCATCATTGACCCTACCCCCAGAAAATTGCCCCAACCTAGCGACCACACTCCTGTAATTGTCGAATTTTAGATTAGGGTGTAGATGGAATTCATCACCCAAAATCCTTATGTTTCTGGTAACTGGAGCAACGGGAGGAATTGGTCGCCGAGTAGTGCGACTCCTACGCTTACAAGAAAAGTCAGTGAGAGCATTTGTCCGCCTCACTTCCCGTTATAACGAGTTAGAACACCGAGGAGCAGAAATCTTCATCGGTGATTTGCGACAAGACCAGGATATTGCAAAAGCTTGTCGCGGTGTGGATTACATTATCAGCGCCCACGGTTCTGATAGTGACTCCCTCCATTTGGATTATCGCGCCAACATTGAACTCATTGATCAGGCAAAAGCTAATGAAGTTAAGCACTTTGTCTTTATCTCAGTATTAGGAGCCGAACGAGGCTATGAAGATGCTCCCGTGTTCAAAGCTAAAAGAGCAGTAGAAAAATATTTAGAAGCTAGTGGCTTGAATTACACAATTTTACGCCCCTCTGGATTAGCATCGAATTTACTACCATTGGCAGAACAGTTTCGCGAAACAGGTTTTTATCTGCTCGTTGGTGATCCTAAAAACCGTAGTTCGGTTGTTAGTACCGATGATTTAGCCAGAATAGTAGTGGATTCAGTCAGAGTTGAGGGCGCATGCAACCAAATATTACCAGTGGGAGGTCCGGAGATTTTATTGCGTGAGGATATTCCCACCATTTTTAGTCGCGTCTTCAATAAGGAACCTTTAGTCATTCATTCTCCCCTATTCGTTGTTGATGGGTTACGGTCTACCTTGGGTTTATTTAATACCCAGGCACAACAAGCTCTAGGAACTTATCGCACATTGCTGGCCAATGAATTTTTCTGTCGAAAAGATGAAATAGCTAACTTAGAGAGGATTTTCAATTTTCACTTAGAAACTTTAGAGAATTTTCTGCGCCGCTATCTTGCAGTTTGAATTAGTGGGTCAGTGGAGATCAGGAAGTAGGGAAGAATAAACTTCCCACTCCCCATTCCCCATTCCCCATTCCCCATTCCCCATTCCCCCATAATCTAAAATTTTATGAAATATTCCTTACTCGCAAATGCTGCTCAAGCGCGTCAAACAAAACAACAATTTGCTAAACCAGAAGACCAACTATCTTATGAAGTGGGTAAGGCTGTACAGGAATTGCCCCCACTATATACCAGGGTTTTGGCAGGAACACTGAGCTTGGTGGTATTTGGAGCGATCGCCTGGGCAAATTTCTCTCAAATAGATGAAGTGGCGATCGCACCGGGGGAATTAATCGCCTCTACACAGGTGCGACCAGTAACATCTTTAACTGGAGGCTCTATTGTCAAAGTCAAGGTACAAGAGGGCGATCACGTTATTAAAGATCAAGTTTTGATTCAACGTGACCCAGAATTGAAGCAAACAGATGTTAATCGCCTCACCCAATCAGCAAAATTAATCTCCCAAGACTTACAGCGCTTAGAAGCCGAACGCATTGGTACTACAGATACTGGGACAAAACTACAAGATGAACTTTTAGCATCCCGCCTTGCAGATTACCAAGCACGTCAAGCTGTCACCCAAGCAGAAGCCAATCGCCAACAAGCAATTATTGCACAGATACAAGAACGCTCTCTGCGCTTACAAGAAAACCTAGTCAACGCTCAAAGCAGCTTTGAAAATGCCCAAACTAATTTACTTAACGCGCAAAATGTCGTTATTTCAATAGAAAAAAATGTGGCGATCGCTCAAGAAAGAGAAGAAAATCTCCGGACTCTGATTGCTCCGGGTGCATTACCAAGAATTGACTACTTAGAGGCGCAAGAAAGATTAAATCGCGCCAATACAGACATGACCAGAGCAAAGGATGAAGTAATTAATGCCCAAAATAGATTAACTGAGATTAAAGACAGAATAGCATCCTTAAAAAGAGAGATTGCCGCCCAATCCCAAGAAATGCGTCAAGCAGAACAAGCCTATCAAGGAGTTCGCCAACAGTCCCAGCGTTTAGCCTCTGAGCGCCAAAGTGAAATTCTAACCCAAATCAAACAGCGCCAAGAAGAACTCAGCAATATCAACGGTCAACTTGAACAAGCAACAAAACAGCAAGCAGGGGAAACTATCAAAGCCCCAGTTACAGGTACAATCTACAAAGTTAAAGCCACCCCCGGCCCAGTACAGGCCGGTGAAGAGCTACTGTCAATCTTACCTACAGGGGAAGAAATATTATTAGAAGTTAAAGTTCGTAACCGTGATATTGGCTTTATTCGTCCAGGTATGACTGCAAAAGTGAAAATGGCAACTTTTCCCTTTCAGGAATTTGGCACCATTGATGGTACAGTTGTCCAAGTTAGTCCTAATGCAATTATAGATGAGGAACTGGGTTTAGTTTTCCCCACCAGAATACAGCTAACTCAACATTCTATAAATGTCCAGGGCGAAAAGGTGGCTTTTACTCCTGGAATGGTTGCTAATGGTGAAATTGTCACTCGTCAAAAGTCAGTTTTAACTTTTATTATTGAGCCTGTAACTCGGAGATTTAGTCAAGCATTCTCAGTCAGGTAAGCTCATCCCACGCCTAACAGAAGTTTTTCTTTCCAGTCACACCCTACCATGTACACACAAGTCGAAGTAAATTACAAAGGGGCTGGGGTGTACACCCCAGTGCAAAAACCTTTGATTTGGGTAGGGTGTGTTATCAACGTTAGTCCCAAGGCTACTAAAATTGACTATGATGCGTTGTATTCAGGGACAACACACCCTAGACCACCCTAATAGTCACACCCAGACCACTACTGTTGAGTTTCGACATCCGTATCCGTAGCGATAATCCCACATCGTTCAGCAATTACCTTAATTTTGTGAAAGACATATCTCGGAATCTAAATTAGTATTACAATTACTTAGAAATAAAAAACTTTTGATGTAAATTGTACAATCAGGAATATGGGGAGTAAGCGATATTCTTCCATGTTAGACCAAGTTAAACAAAACTTTAGTCATTGTATCAACAAAGGAGGAGTTATTTATGCCACAGGTTCAAAAAAGAGTATACTTAATTACACAAGAACAGCGTGATGCCTTACTCAACTATCTCTTAAATCGTCCATATCGTGAGGTAGCAACTGGAGTTGAGTTTCTCAATAATGCACCAACTACTATGGTGAATCTGGAAGTTACTAATGAGCAGTTAGAAAGTATGACTGGCGCAACACAACCGGAATCTGAAACCAAGGCACAAGACGAAAAAGAAGTACAAATTGCTAACGCTCCTACATAAAAATTAGGTGTTTTTAATGCAGTTTAATTAACTCTTGATTCACTAGTGATGATCAAGTAGTTCCACTTAAACAAGTTGCCTAAATAAAATCAGCATTAAGAACACATTGACGGAGAAAGTCTAGAAAGAGGTTCGGCTCTCTTTCTATAGGTAACTTGTTTAATTTTAATTAAATTTATTCAGATCAATTGGGGTATTTACCAAAAACAATGTTTTTGGTGACAATTCGGTATATTTCCGATGATAATTCCCCATATCAAATACTAATACAAATCACAATCATCAACTTAATTACTATTTTATTATGGATATCATCCAACCTACCACTAATCCATTTAATACAGAATATCCATTATCTCAGAGTCAAGATCCTTTCCATCCTGCCATCAGAGAAATTGCCTTTGTTGATTCCCAGTTATATGATTATCAATCAGTAATTGAGAATTTGGATGCAAATATCCAGGCGATCGCTTTAGATAGCAATTACAGTGGCATTACCCAAATTACCGAGAAATTACGAGATTACAGTAATTTAGATGCCATCCATATTTTCAGTCATGGTCAAGCCGGTGCTTTACAGCTAGGTAGTGCCTTTTTGTCTCACGATAACTTATGGAATTACAAAGATGCGCTAAGTGGCTGGGGAGAAACGCTACTGCCACAAGGTGACTTATTATTTTATGGATGCAATGTAGCGGCCGGTGAATTAGGCGAATCTTTCGTACAAAATATTAGTGAAATTACAGGGGCAGATGTAGCAGCATCAGATAACCTAACGGGAAATGCAAGTTTAGGTGGTGATTGGCTGCTGGAATTTCAAACGGGAGAAGTGGCTTCCATATTTAATACGGAAACACTTAGCAGTTACTCAGGACTCTTACTCCCAGAACCATTATACAATAATGATTCCACTAACACCATAATTACTCTCACCAACTTAGGAGACAAACTTAAATTAACAACAGATGATACCGGTAAATTAACCTTAATTGATATAGGAGAAATACCAACCTTTGCCAGTATTACTTTTGATAAACCATCCCAGTCATTAACCATAGATACTCTAGATGGCGATGATGAAATTATCATTGACTCCAGCATAGAATTAGGTAGTGCTCACCTCATTCTGCGAGGTGAGAAAATTTCCCTCAACACTGGTGGGCAAATTACCACCACGGGAAACATCACCTTTAGCGCCGTCGCCAACATAGCAGCAGGAATAACCACAGCACAAATCAACTTAGCCGGGGGAATTACCGCCCGAAATTTCAGTGGGATAACGCAAACGGAAGGAACATTAATTTCTGAGAGTATTGACACCAGCGAACAAGCAATTATTCAGCTAGATAACGCCACACTAAATCTCAGTAATCTGGATTTACAGGTAATTAGAGCAAGTAAATATGAGTCATCGGCAAGCCTAGCAACAAATACTATCAATGGTGTTGCCACAGTCAACATTGGCAATAGCAACATTATTGCCACCAACAATATCAATATTTTAGCTCAAGAAAATACAACCATCACCGCAGAAAATCAAGGTATATCTATTAATAACAGTTTCCAGGGACAAGTGGAGATTGGGATTAGTAATAGTACCATTCAATCAGCCGCACTCACAGTTAAAGCTCAAAGTGATGCTAACATCAAAGGACAAGCATCACAGGTAGTTAATGAAATTGCCGGAAATATTCAAGCCTATATAACTGATAGTAATAATATAGAAATTGGTAATGGGGGATTATCCCTGATAGCACAGGATAATACCAAAGCGACTGCCATTTCTCCAGGCATTAGCATTGACATAAACACAGGTTTAGGGCAATTAGGATTTACTGGGTCAGCAACAGTAAATACCTTAAACCGTACAACACAAGCGTATATTCAAAAATCTGGCATCAGAGTTATTGATGGCGATATTAACCTCAAAGCTGAGAAAAATCAGCAAGCCATAGCCAATACTCCCGCGACACAAATCACTGATAGTAGCTCACAAACTCCCCTTATTTCTGTCAATATTCAACTTGATGGAACATATTCAGCCAACTCCATATTAGGTGACACCAGGGCATACATTGAAGACAGTACCTTAGAAACAGTGAACACTGGGGATATTGTCATCCAAGCACAAGACACCTCAATCATTGATGCTACAGCTCAAATCAGTGCCTTTGCAGAATCTCAATCACTAGTACCCGTAGATGGAGTTGGACTAGGAAGATCCATAGCTTTTAACGCCATTGGTTGGCTTAGTGATTGGTTTAACAAGACACTAAATGACTTAATAGGAACCAGTGCGGGGATAACAGAGGAATCAGCAGATGTCCAAGCATACTTGAAAAATGTGACAATTACTGTTGCTGATGATTTATCTATTTTAGCCACATCAGCAGCGCAAATCAACGCCACAGTCAGCAACGCAGCCGAGTCTACTGCCTCATCTCTGTATGGAGCTAGTAGTATGGCAAGCAGTGGCATCCTCGCCAGCAACAAAGTCAGCACAACAGTAGGAGCCTACATAGAGAATGGCATAGGCAGCGGTGTGATTGGCGGGAAAACAGACATCACAGCCCAAGACAACATAGGCATATACAGCAACAGCAAAATAGTATCCTCTAGCATTACCACCAACGACGGCGGAGCCGCCTTATTACAAGGGGGAATCAACAACCTCATCCCCGCCGACTATAACAGCAACGAAGGGGAGAGAACCCTGAAATTTGGGGAAAGAGTCAGAGAAGCAGCCACAGGGAAAGTATACGAATATCTAGGATTAAATAACACTGCCATAGACCTGAGTACAGCGGACTACAGCGACTATGGGTACTGGAAACCAGTCACAGGAACCCAAATAATTCCCCAAGGGAACAACATCAGTAACTCAGATTCCGTGGCCGCAGGGGGATTAGTGGTGACAAACCAAGTCAGTGGCAAAGTAGAAAGCTACATCAAAAACAGCACCCTGACAACCAAAGAACTGAGCATCCAAGCCGTAGAAAACGCCACAATTAAAGCCAACATAGACAGCACAGTCTCAGCATCAGGAGGTAGCGCCTACGGTAGTGGCATCACCCTAGCAGTGAACTCAGCCATCACCACCAACCAAATCCTCAGTAGCGCCCAAGCCTACATCACCAACAGCAACATCACCAGCAACACCGGAAATATCAGCATAGATGCCAGCAACACATCGACAATAGAAGCTCAAACCCTGAGCGTCACCAGCAGCGGGAATGAGGCACTGGGAGTCACAGTCGCCTTCAATACGATAGGATGGAAGCCACAAAACATATTTGCTGGCACACTGGATGCCCTATTAGGAAGCGCCATCCTGGGCACAGCCCAACCAGCCCAAGTCAAAGCCTACATCGAAAAATCCACCATCAACGCTGCCGGGAATCTCACCCTCACAGCCACATCCCAACAGCAAATCACAGCCCTAGTCAGCAACGAAGCCACATCCGCCGCATCAGCCCTGATTAATGCCACCGGCATAGCCACTGGTGGCATATTAGCCAGCAACCTCATCAACAGCACTAGCCAAGCCTACATAGACAACACACAAAACACAGGTAAAATCCAAATAACAGGCAGCATAGACATAGATTCCCTGGATGAAAGCCACATCAACGCCGACACCAAAGTCATAGCCTCCTCCAACACCACCAACGACGGGGGAGTAGGCATCATCAACAACCTAGGGAAACAGTTACTAGAAGAATATAAATATACCAGCAACTCCGGCAGTAAACAGCTAAAATTCGGAGACCAAGTTAGACTAGCCAGCGATTACGCCGAAGACCAAGGCATAGCCGGGCAAGTGTACCAATACATGGGTACTGCCGCCACCATAGACCTAGGCACACAAGACTACACCAACTATGCCCTATGGAAAGCACTAAATAACATCAACATCCTCCCCACCGGGTTAAACATCAGCGACTCAGACGCCATGGGTTCAGGGGGATTAGTAGTACGTAACGACGTACGCAGTCAAGTCAGTAGCTACATCCAGAATGGAGATGTTAAAGGTAGTAGCCTGAGCATCAGTGCCCAAGACAGCAGCCAGATCACAGCCCTAGCAGAAACCACAGCATCAGCATCGGGGGGTAGTTCCTACGGTAGTGGCACAGTCATAGCCGTAGCCGGCACCATAGCCACCAACACCGTACTTAGCGAAACCACAGCCTACCTCAGTAACAGCAAAATAGAAACCAGCAGCGGGGATATTACACTAGAGGGGATATCAGACGGTCAGATAAATGCCACCATCTTGACCAACGCCACATCAGGAGACAAAGCCCTCGGAGTCACCCTCGCCTTCAACACCATAGGATGGCAACCACAAAACCTGTTGAGCAACACCCTAGATGCCTTATTAGGGGATTCAGCGTTAGGGACAGCCAAGCCATTCACAGTTAAAGCCTACATCCAAAACAGCAGCATCACCACACCAGGAAATCTGACATTACTAGCAGACTCCACCGCACAAATCACAGCCAAAGTCAGCAACCAAGCCGAATCAGCCGCATCAGCCCTCTATGGAGCCTCCGGTAAGGCCATAGGAGCAGCCCTAATTAGTAACCTAGTTAACAGCCAAGCCCAAGCCTACATAGACTACAGCACCGCCACACCAGGAGTAGTCATAGTAGGTGGGGACATTAGCATCACAGCCAAAGACACAGCGGGAATAGAAGCCACCAGTACCATAGTCAGTAAATCCGTGACCATCAACAATGGGGGCTTAGGAATTATTCAAAACTACCTGAATTATTTAGACGACTACGAATACACCACAGCATCAGGAACACAAGTACTCATACCCTTGATTCATAAAGTCAGGCTAGCAGCGGATTACAGCGGCGGGGGAGATGGTGGTAGTGTATACAGATTCTTGGGTACAGATTTAGACTTGATAATTGACTTAGGCACAGAAGACTATACAAATACCAGTCGCTGGCAGAAAATCACCCAATCAACAGCCGATTATGTACCAAATCCCGGTAATATCAGTAATTCAGATGCTAAAGCCGTAGGAGCAATGGTAGTACGTAACGACGTACGCAGTCAGGTAGGAAGTTGGATAAATAAAGCCCAAATCACCGCCACCAACATTAGTATCAAAGCCGAAGAATCAGCAATTATTACAGCTAACACAGAAAGTACCATTACCGCATCTGGAGGTAGTTTTTATGGCAGTGGTACAGTAGTAGCCACAGGGGGGATAGTAGTTACTAACCTGGTACTGAGTCAGGCAGAGGCCTACATTAGCAATAGTAATATTGCTAGTAGAACCGATGTAAATGTAATTGCTAATAATACATCAATTATTGATGCTACTCTCCTAAGTTCCCTGTCTACGGGGGATACAGGTAGGTCTGGTGTGTTAGCTTTTAACTCCATTGGCTGGAAACCGCAAAATGTTTTTGCTAATGCTCTGGATACGTTAATTGGCGCTCCCCTGATTTCAGGGGCTTCATCAGGTGAGCAACCTGCTAGCGTAAAAGCTTATATCAGAAATACTGAGGTTAATGTCGGCGGTAATTTATCTGTTTCTGCCATCTCTGAAGTAAAAATCAACGCTACTGTTAGTAATGCTGCGGATTCTACAGCTTCAGCTTTATATGGTGCGAGTGGCAAGAGCGCCGGGTTAATTCTAGCAAGTAATAAGCTCAGTAGTACCGCAGAAGCATATATTGATTATGATCCTCTTTACAGAGGTGTCCGCATAGTCAATGTCGCTGGGGAACTGACGATCGCAGCCCAAGACAATGCTGGTATTTATGCCAATAGTAAAATCGTTTCTTCTTCTACCACGACCAATGATGGTGGTGCTGCCCTTCTCCAAGAGGGAATCAACGATCTCTTAAATGTTGATTTTACCAGTTTAGAGGGGGAAAGAACGGTCAAATTTGGCGACAGAGTTAGTCTCACTGATGATTATGACTCAGGATTGGGCAAACCAGGCAGTGTATATGAATATATGGGTACTACTGCCACATTAGACCTCAGCAGTGAAAACTATAGTGATAAAGGTTATTGGAAAGAGGTAACGGAAACCCAATTAGTACCCCAAGGGTTAAATCTTGCCGTTGGGGGAGGTTCTGATGCTGCGGGTGTTGGCGGGCTGGTAGTCTTGAATGACGTGAAAAGTAATGTAGTTGCCTACATCAACAGGGGAGAAGTCACCGCCGGGGAAATAACTTTAAAGTCTCTGGAAACCGCAGAAATCAGCGCAACCGCAGATATTACTGCCTCAGCTTCCGGCGGTACTGTCATGGGTAAAGGCAATGTAGTTGCTCGCAGTGGAGTTATTGCCACCAACCTAATCCTCAGTGATTCCCAAGCTTATATTACGGCAAGTAATATCACTACAGGTGATTTGGTTCTGGATGCTCAAAATACTTCCCACATTAACGCACAGACATTAAATACTATCAGCAGTGGCGATACAGGACAGGGAGTGACAATGGCATTTAACACCATTGGCTGGAAGTCACAAAAATTCTTCATGTTCCAGGCTCTCGATACCTTACTGGGTGATCCGGTCATGGCCAATGCCTTTAATAGCCAGCAACCAGCTAAAGTACACGCCTTCTTATTTGATACCACAGTTAAAGCCACGGGAGATATTTCCCTTACAGCTACTAATGATGCCCAAATCAATGCCACTATTAGTAATACTTCCACATCAGTAGCCACAGCCTTTGCAGATGCCAGCAGTAAGAGTATGGGCTTGGTGGTAGCCAATAATATGGTTAACACGGATGCTAAGGCATATATTGACTATAATAATCGCAGAAATTTGCAGTTGAATACCGTGAATGCCACTGGCGGGATAAATATATCTGCAGTAGATGATGCTCATATTGTAGCTAATAGTACTTTGCAAGCCCTCTCATCCACCACTAATAACCCCGGTTTGGTAATCACTACTCTATTTGATAATATTCTTTCGGGTTCTTATCAATACACGACTAAATCAGGGCAGCGCGATGTTAAAAACTCCGAAATTGTCCGAGTAGACGATGAATATACTAACGGTGGAGATGCGGGTGGTTTTTATCAGTTTGTTGGTACCGATGCAGAGGGAGAAAATCTTGACTTAGGAACTGTAAACTATAGCAGTGGTAAATGGGAGAAAATTCCTTTAGATAGTGCGGTAGATGATGCCTTAGCTTGGGGAAATAAGTATGTAGGCATTAGTATAACCGGCTCTGATTCTCAGGGCATTGGCGGTTTGATTGTCCGTAATGATGTCAGGGGTAACGTTGAGACCTATGTCAATAGGGCGACTACCATATCTGCTGATATCAAATTGGTTGCCTTAGAAAATGCCACTATCACTGCCGTCGATGAAAGTACAGTGGAAGCCATCGGCGGTAGTGTAATCGCCAAGAGTAATTCCCTGGCTGTCAATGGCATCATCGCCACTAACCTAGTATTGAGTAAAGCCAATAGTTATATTAGCGGCAGTAACATCACCACCAACACAGGCGGTGTGAGTATCGATGCTAAAAACACTTCTATTATTGATGCCGAGATTACTAGTAATACCACATCTAAAGGCGTTTCTGTAGGCGTTACCTTAGCATTCAATACCATAGGCTGGCAACCACAGAACTTCTTATTTAACACCATTGATACCTTATTTGGTACTAGCATTGGTACGGCAGATTTAGCAGCAGTCCAAGCATACATTCTCAACTCTAGTATTCAGTCTGCGGCTGGTTTAACTGTAACTGCCAGTTCTGAGGCTAATATATCTGCAAATATTGGCACATCATCCACAGCCATTGTGGGCACCTTACAAACTGAGTCTAGTAACACATCTGTGAGTGTCGGTGCAGTAGTAGCCCTCAACAAAGTGGGTACCCTGAGCCGGGCGTACTTAGAAAATACCCCTACTGTCAGAGCCAATAACGGTACTGTGCGAGTAGAGGTAAGTAATACATCTACCATTGATGCCAATGTAGAAGCCCCATCCCTGGCGGTGGGAGTGGGGGCAGCATCAACCAATACAGTATCTGTGGGCTTCAGTGCCGCCCGGAATGAAATTCTCAACAACACAGAAGCTTATATCAAAAATGGCTCCGTCACAGCTACTAATGGCAGTGTTACCGTTAGCGCCCAACAGAATGCAGCTATTGACGCTAGCTCTATTGCTTCTTCCATTGCCGTTGCAGTCAGTTTGAACTCTGGTGAAAAAGCCATTGGCTTCAGTGGTGGAGGGGCGTTAGCTTTCAATTTAATTCGGGGTAAAGCTAATGCGTATTTAGATAACGCCCCTGTGGTAGCAACAGGTACAGGGGAAAATCAAGGGATAGTCACCATCAGTGCTATCAATGGCGGTAGCATCACCGCAAAGGTAACATCCCTATCCGTTGCGGTAGCTGCTAGTCAAGGTTTTACCCCCGGTGCTTCCATTGGGGTTTCTGTAGCCCGTAACTTAATCGGTTGGAATGAGTATAGTCAAACTACTCCCAATCCTTTCGAGGTACAAGCCTATGCCCTGAATAGTGCCATTACTGCGGCTAAGGGCATTAGCTTAACTGCAACATCAAATACTCTTATTGATGCTACGGTGGCTGTTACCTCTGTTGCGGTTGGTTTGTCTTCCCAAGGCAATGCTTTGGGGTTAAGTGCTGCAGGGCTAGAGGCTACTAATAAAATAGCCACCCGGATTAATGCTTACATTGATGGTGCTGGGACTACAGCAATTACGGCTCAAGGTGGGGATCTGACTGTGAAGGCGGCGGATACTTCCCGCATTACCAGTGATGCCCAGTCCATATCGGTGGGGGCTTCATTGTCGGGGGGTAAAGTTAGCGGCTCTCTTTCTTTAGGTTTGTCTTTGGCAAGTAACTATATTGATAATCAAGTCAATGCCTACATTAAAGATGTCCATGGCACTATTACAGGCTCGGTCATTCTCCAAGCAAATACCCTGGAAGACCAGAGTAAGTTTAATCATCAGTATGATACCTCCGAGACAGTGGCTTTGATGATTGGGGATAGGGTGAAAACTGCTGATGATAAAGTTTATCGGTTCTTAGGGGAAGCTTATAATTACACCACTGAATCTACAACCTCAGATGATTTGGTAAATATTACAGCCGGGAACATTGTCAAGTTAGCTAATGATTATGCCGGCGGTGGTACTGGCGGTGCGTTTTATAGAAGCTCGGTTAATATTGATGGTCTTGATTTGAGTGTTGAAGATTATAGTGATACTAGTCGTTGGCAATTAGTAACCCACAATCTCGCTGCTGAGAATTACAATGATGGCAAGCGCTGGAGGCAAGAAACAGCCATTTCTGCTACTTCCATCGCCGCTTCCGTAGCAGCAGCAGTTGCTGGTAAGGCAGGTTTTGCGGTTAGTGGGGCTGGTGCTGCCGCTGATAATATCATTCTGTCTAAAAATAATGCCTACATTGATAATAGTCGAATTATTAACGCGGTCAATGTAGAACTGACATCACAAAATAGCGCCTCTGTGGATGCTATGATTTTGGCGGCTTCCGGTGCTCTAGCTTTTGGTGGTAAGTTAGGGGCTGCTGCTTCCGTGGGAGTAGGTGTTGCGAATAATGCCATCACCCAAGAAATACAGGCTTATCTTAGTAATGCCAATGTCACAGCCACTGGTAACCTACATCAGACTGCGATCGCCGATGCTGTGATTTTAGCCACTGTAGTTGCTGGTTCCTTTGCGGTTGCTGGTGGTGGCAAAGTGGGCGTAGGCTTAGGCGGAGCCGGTGTCAGTGCTGAAAACAAGATTAATACTAAAGTTAACGCCTATATTGCCAGCACCACCACTACCCCTATTACCATCACTGCCAAAGAAGTAAAATTAAACGCTGATGATACCTCTACCATTGAATCCTTCACCGGTGCTGCATCCCTCGCCGCCTCCTTCGCTGGTACTGCTGGTGTTTCCCTATCTATCGGTGTGTCTTTAGCTGAGAACACTATTAGTAGT
>NZ_JAQMUH010000188.1:0-10816 GCF_028331025.1 Anabaenopsis arnoldii
GGCTAATCCGTGGGTGTACCAGGAGGTGACGAAGGTTGTACCGGTGAGCCAACCGCCTAGTGCTAGGTAAGCGCAGGGGAATAATAATATCCCTGACCAGCCTACGAATACGAAGCGATCGCGCTTTAACCAGTCGTCTAAGGCGTCAAACCACCCTCTTGTACTGGGGGCACGTCCAACTGCGATGGTCATTGAACTAAAATCCTCTTTTACTAAAATTGCACCGTTTTTGAAGCAACGCTGTCGGCTATTGTGCCGACTTTGTGCGACTTCAACGAGGAATTAACGTTTTTTTGACAATCTCAGCAGCCCGAAAGCATCTGAGAATCTGAGATATTGCCCTCTTAATGAGGGAGCTTCTCAGAATTATGTCATTACACGCACCATTGGCTAATGATTTATTAGCTTCTGGTCACTTAATGATTCTTAACTTATCACATTAGTTTGGGTTTTTGCCCAATTGACTTTATTGACATTCTTGCCACCCTATAGAGGCCTGGGTATGCCAAGAATCACCTCTTGGCTTTCCTGCTTAGTCCCTGAAGGGATTTCGGCTTTCCCCCTACATGAATGTAGAGGCTACCTCGGCACAGAAAAATTGGTGTAGTTAATTCTCAACATGACTAGATTTTACTACACGAATACACAGACAGTAACCTCATGAATGACCACAGATGGGGCCAATGGCCCCGTCTCTATCCCTGCCCAGCGGTGGGGGTTTGTTCAGTACAAACCTATTACTTCTGATCAATATCAGAATTTTAATAATTTGACACAAGTTTTCTCATAAATCTTAAAAGTCTCACTCCTGCAACTTGCAAGAAAAGCTCCTGAAATGGCAGACTTGGATCGGGAAGAACTCACAGGCCAAAGTTAGTTCAATGACGGCATCAACAACAATTAACAAAGGTGATTCGCCTAACGGCGATCGCAAACCTTCCAGTATCCTGCATCAAAGTGTTCTGGGTTCTCGTCGGTTTAGCAATTACTGGTGGGCAACCATCGTGACCATGGGCGCCACAGGCTTCTTGTTGGCGGGGATATCTAGTTACTTTCAAGTAAATTTACTCCTAGTTACCGACCCAACTCAACTGATATTTGTACCCCAAGGACTAGTCATGGGCTTATATGGTACTGCCGGCTTACTGTTAGCCTTATACCTCTGGCTCATGATTTTATGGGATGTCGGAGGCGGTTACAACGATTTTAATCAGGACACTGGCAAGATAAAAATCTTTCGTTGGGGATTTCCCGGTAAAAATCGTCGCATTGAAATTGACACCTATACTCAAGACGTGCAGTCTGTGCGCATCGATATCAAAGAAGGTCTGAATCCCCGTCGCGCCCTCTACCTACGTGTTAAGGGTCGGCGAGACATTCCTTTAACACGGGTAGGCCAACCATTATCTTTAGCAGAGTTAGAAACTACAGGCGCGGAATTAGCCCGATTTTTGAGAGTACCCCTCGAAGGACTCTAAGGAAGGGGAAGGATTGCAACTTGTACCACATCTCAAAAATTACTCAAGCAGATAACATACTCAGGTTAAATCAGTAACTGACTATGCAGTTAAAAGTCTCAAATTTTCTAGTTGCGTTTTTGATAGTCGGTGCTTTGACTTTGGGAGGATGTTCCACACAGGATGTTACTTCTAACTCAGCAGGAACTGAGACAAACACGGGCAACACAACAAGCACTGTATCTGAAATCATAAGTGAGAATATTCCGGGAATGAAAAATTTACCACGCCTCGAAGGTAAAGCTACTGTGGTGATGACCGTTAACGGTTCACCCATTACTATCGAGGTAGACGGCACCAATGCCCCAATTACAGCTGGCAACTTCGTTGATTTAGTCCAAAAAGGTGTATACGATGGGTTAGTTTTTCATCGAGTGGTGCGCGATCCCCAACCTTTTGTAGTTCAAGGGGGTGATCCCCAAGGTAAAGACCCCAAATTTCCCGCAAATAGATTGGGGACGGGTGGTTACATTGACCCGGAAACGGGGAGTGAACGTCGCATACCTTTAGAAATTAAGCCCATGGGTGCAGAACAACCAATAATTTACGGTCAAACTACCCGTCGCCCACCTGTGTTACAGCATAAAATGGGTGCGGTAGCAATGGCGCGATCGCAAATGCCAGATTCAGCTTCCTCACAGTTTTACTTTGCTCTAGCAGATTTAGGTTTCCTCGATGGTAACTACGCTGTGTTTGGTAATGTCACCGACGGCTTTGATGTGGTGAACAAAATTCAGCAAGGCGATCGCATTGAATCGGCTAAAGTGACTCAAGGTGCAGAAAATCTGAAAACACCCGATTAACTCCAGAGTAGGGGAGTAAGGAAAAAAATTCCCAATTCCCCACCTCCCATTCCTAATTCCCAAATGGTTGTCATCACTGGTATTGGTTTAGTTTCCTCGTTGGGAACCAGCTTAGAGCATAGCTGGCAGAAGTTAATCGCGGGTAAATGTGGTCTGCAATGGTATCAACCATTTTCAGAACTAGCAGCCTGTCCTCTAGGTTTGATTGCTAACCAACCTACGGAATTAACAACTTTAACCCGGCTGGTAGTGGCCTCGGCATTAAAAGATGCTCGGTTGGTTTCACCCTTACCCGATTGTGCTGTGGTTATTGGATCAAGTCGCAGTCATCAAGCTAGTTGGGAGTTGCTGGGGCGGCAAATATATGGACATAATCCCCCTGAGAATAAAGGGAAAGCACTTATAGAAAATTGGTTAGATTTTTTGCCTCATACCAACGCCATGGCATCAGCCCGCCAAATCGGTGCATCTGGTATAGTTTTAGCACCCATGGCAGCTTGTGGTACTGGTATTTGGGCGATCGCTCAAGCCGCTTTACTGATTCAAACCGGCCAATGTCAACGCGCTCTGGCTGGTGCTGTAGAAGCCCCAATTACGCCCCTAACATTGTCAGGGTTTCAGCAAATGGGGGCTTTGGCCAAAACTGGCGCTTATCCCTTTGATTTGCACCGGGAAGGGTTGGTATTAGCTGAAGGGGCGGCGGTGTTGGTCTTGGAATCCCCAGAATTAGCACAGCAGCGTCAAGCTAAAATTTATGGTAAGATTCTTGGCTTTGGCTTGACAACAGATGCTTATCATGCTAATAAACCGGAACCTACAGGCAAAAGTGCGATCGCCGCGATTCAGCAATGTTTAAAACGGAGTTCCCTAAAACCAGAAAATATAGATTACATTCATGCTCACGGCACTGCCACAGTCCTGAATGACAAAGTAGAGAGTCAAATCATCCAAAATTTGTTTCCCCAGAAAGTAGCGGTAAGTTCCACCAAAGGTGCCACAGGTCATACATTAGGAGCATCTGGGGCCTTAGGTGTGGCATTTTCCCTCTTAGCTATGCACAGGGGAATCATACCACCCTGTGTAGGATTACAAACACCAGCATTTGATTTAAATTTGGTCATGGCGGCCCGTGAAACCCAAGTGCGGAAGGTATTATGTTTGAGCTTTGGCTTTGGTGGTCAAAATGCGGTCATGGCCTTGAGTAATATTTAGCTAAAACTAGATTCTGAGAAATCGATATGATAGAAAAGTAGATAAAACTTAAAAAATATTTATCAAATGCTGATTGACTCCCCTGGCTTGTCTCAGGTTAAAGACTCAGTGAAAAGTAAAATTTTCTTCGGTCATGAACCCAGCGCCGAGTTAATTGCCATTCTTAGCGTCTACTTCGTCCAAGGAATTTTAGGCTTGGCCCGTCTAGCAGTAAGTTTTTTCCTCAAGGATGAATTGCTGCTGAGTCCGGCTCAAGTGTCGGCTCTATTGGGAATAGTCGCCTTACCGTGGATAATTAAACCGGTATTCGGCTTTATTTCTGATGGCTTACCCATATTCGGCTACCGCCGCCGGCCTTATTTAGTGCTATCTGGGATATTAGGAGCAATATCTTGGATAAGTTTGGCGACCATAGTTCATACTAGTTGGGCCGCTACCCTAGCGATCGCCCTGGGTTCTCTATCTGTTGCGGTCAGCGATGTCATAGTTGACTCATTAGTAGTAGAAAGAGCCAGGGGAGAATCCCAAGCAGCAGCAGGTTCACTACAATCACTCTCCTGGGGTGCTTCCGCATTGGGAGGTTTACTCACCGCTTACTTGAGCGGAATACTGCTCGAACACTTCACCACGCGCACTGTATTTTGGGTTACCGCCTCATTTCCTCTGATAGTTTCCGCAGTAGCTTGGTTAATTGCTGAAACCCCCATTAGTAAAAATGCCCCACATAGCAATAATAGCCAGAACCCTTTAAGCATCAAGTATCAACTCAAGCAACTACGCCAAGCAATTACCCAAAAATCCATTTGGCTACCCACAGCCTTTGTATTTGTCTGGCTAGCCACCCCAACAGCCGATTCTGCCTTCTTCTTCTTCAGCACCAATG
Source organism: Anabaenopsis arnoldii (assembly GCF_028331025.1). NCBI lineage: Bacteria > Bacillati > Cyanobacteriota > Cyanophyceae > Nostocales > Nodulariaceae > Anabaenopsis > Anabaenopsis arnoldii. The sequence continues at coordinate 4,416 of NZ_JAQMUH010000188.1, forward strand.
AACTACACTTTCAACCAGAATTTCTAGGACGGGTAAGACTGGTAACCAGTGGGGCTTCTTTGATAGGAGTGTGGATGTTTCAACGCTTCCTCAAAAATATTTCATTTCGCGCCATTTTCACTTGGAGTACAGTCCTATCATCAGCCTTGGGAATGACAATGCTGCTGCTGGTCACCCATACTAACAGAGCTTTAGGTATAGATGACCACTGGTTTAGTTTGGGTGATAGCCTCATTCTGACCGTCATTGGACAAATTGCCTATATGCCCGTTTTGGTACTTGCAGCCAGATTATGTCCCCCAGGAGTAGAAGCGACATTATTTGCCTTACTGATGTCCGTTTCCAACTTAGCCGCAATGGTTTCCTATGAACTTGGAGCCATCATCATGCATTGGCTGGGCATCAGCGAAACCAACTTTGAACTAATGTGGCTATTAGTAATTATTACTAACCTCAGTACACTATTACCACTGCCATTCATTCATTGGTTACCGGCAGAGGATCCACAAATGCAGACAGCAGAAATATCTCACTTGATGCCCGAATTAATCCTGAGGGAATCAGACTCACAAACCATGGAATCCAAAAGACCATAATATCAGCAGATGCAGACCTTAAAAATTGAAGACACCCCAAATCCAGAAGAATCTTATACCCTTGCAGATTGGCAGGGAGGATATAAATCACTTACCCAAGAATTTGACTACTGGATTGATGATATTGAAGGGCAAATTCCCCCAGAATTACAAGGTACATTGTTTAGAAATGGCCCCGGCTTGCTAGATATCAATGGACAACCAATACATCACCCCTTTGATGGCGATGGGATGATTAGCCGGATCAGCTTTGTCAATGGTCGCGCCCATTTCCGTAACCGCTTTGTTCGTACTGAAGGCTATTTAGCAGAACAGCAAGCGGGTAGAATCCTTTATCGGGGTGTCTTTGGTACTCAAAAACCCGGCGGTTGGTTAGCTAATATTTTCGACTTCAAAATGAAAAATATTGCCAATACCAATGTAATTTATTGGGGTGATAAACTCTTGGCACTGTGGGAAGCAGCAGAACCCCATTGTCTTGATCCCTATACATTGGAAACCTTGGGGAAAGAATATTTCCATGGTGTTTTATCATCCGGTGAAGCCTTTGGCGCACATCCCCGCTTTGACCCCAGTTGTAACCAAGATGGTGGCGCACCTTGTCTGGTAAATTTCTCGATTAAACCGGGACTATCCACCACCATTACTATATTTGAACTCAACCCAGACGGTGAAGTTGTGAGAAAACAAACTCATAGTATTCCCGGGTTCTGTTTCATTCATGATTTTGTCATTACTCCTAACTACTGTATCTTCTGGCAAAATCCCGTTACCTTTAACCCCATACCCTTCGCTTTAGGAATACGTGCTGCTGGAGAGTGTATCAAATTTCAGCAAAATCAACCCACTAGGATTATAGTCATTCCCCGTCACCCCGGAGAAACAAAGGTAAGAACTTTAGAAACTCAATCTGGCTTTGTTTTCCACCACGCTAATGCTTTTGATGCGGGTGATGAAATTGTCATTGATTCTATTTGTTACGCATCATTCCCAGAAGTCGAGCCGGAAAGCGATTTTAGAGAGGTTAATTTTGCCGCAATTTCCCCTGGTCAACTGTGGCGATTCCATCTTAATCTTGAGACTGGGAAAGTCCGCCAACAGATGATGGAAAGCCGTTGTTGTGAGTTTCCTAGTATAAATCCCCAACTTGTAGGCAAAAAATATCAATATTTATACTTAGGTGCATCTCACGGGGAGACTGGTAATGCGCCCTTGCAAGCATTGCTGAAAATTGACTTGCACTCAGGAGACAGACAATTGTGGAGTGCTGCACCACATGGTTTTACTGGGGAGCCGATTTTTGTCCCCCGGACAGATGCTAAACAAGAAGATGATGGCTGGGTGCTAGTATTGGTTTATGATGCCACACATCACCGCTCGGATTTAGTCATATTAGATGCCAGTGACTTTAATCAAGGTGCCATTGCCAGACTACATCTTAAACATCACGTTCCCTATGGTCTACATGGCAACTTCACAGATGAAGTTTTCATTTAAACACTTATAATACCAGTAGGTTGGGGTGAGGAAGGACAACCTAAGCCGCTCTGTGGCCTTTCTCAAGATTCCAACCGACCTAGGTTGATGACTTGATTTTGACACTCCCTAAAGTACGATCATGGTAAATCCGTTACCGCTTCCGTTGAGCCTTTGAGGATAAAACGTATAAATAACGACCATAAAGCCTTTGGGGATATCGCACCCCCAAAAAAGGGAGAAAATCGAGGTAACATTCCCGCAAAATGTCACAAAAACCAGAAAATTCCACCATTCTCAGACAAAAAGGATAAGCTAGGGATATCACTCATATATATATCCAGTCCGCAAAGATAATGCGACTAGGAGAAGATGTTATGGTTTCAAAATCTCCCTTGCCCATAGAACCTGAGACTCCAGGGCACATTTGCCCATTAGACCAGGCCTGTAGTTACTTAGAAGCTGCAGGTAAAGAATTAAACCTAGATCAAGGAGTATTGGCAATCCTCAGCCATCCCCGTAAAGTGGTGACAGTTTCTATCCCCGTGAAGCTAGATAATGGTCAAATTCAAGTGCTAACTGGACATCGGGTGCAGCACTCTGATATTCTCGGCCCCTATAAGGGAGGAATTCGTTACCATCCGGCTGTAACATTAGGGGAAGTATCAGCCTTAGCTATGCTCATGACTTGGAAGTGTGCGTTATTGGGCATACCTTATGGCGGTGCCAAGGGAGGTATAGCCATAAATCCTCAAAGTTATAGTGTGGGAGAATTAGAAAGAATCAGTCGCCGCTATATCAGTGAGTTAATTAAAGACATTGGTCCTTCAGTAGATATACCCGCCCCAGACATGGGTACTTCTGCCCGTGAGATGGCTTGGATGATGGATACTTATTCTGTAAATGTGGGTCATGCCGTCCCTGGAGTTGTCACTGGTAAGCCCCTTTCTATTGGTGGTTCTTTAGGGCGAGAAAAGGCAACGGGCAGAGGTGTAATGATTATTGTCCGTGAGGCATTAGCAGAACGAGGTAAACCCCTGACAGGAGCACGAGTAGTAATTCAGGGTTTTGGTAATGTGGGGGGTGCAGCAGCGGAATTATTACATGAGTTGGGGGCTAAAATCATCGCTGTCTCCACAGGGGCTGGGGGTATTTTGGCGACCGACGGGCTTGATATTCCGGTATTGAAAGCTTATACGGCGAAAAATCACAAGAGTGTTGTGGGTTTTCCCCAAGCAGTACCAATTAGCAATGCAGATTTACTCACTTTGCCTTGCGATGTCTTGATTCCAGCGGCTTTGGAAAATCAAATTACTAGGGAAAATGTCAACGAGGTGCAAGCGGAAATTGTCGCCGAAGCGGCTAATGGACCAGTGACTTTAGTAGCGAATCAGTCCCTAGAGGAGCGTGGTGTGACCGTGCTACCGGACATCCTGACCAATGCTGGCGGTGTTGTTGTCAGTTATTTAGAGTGGGTGCAGGGTCTTTCTTATGTGTTTTGGGATGAGGAGCGTGTAAACCATGAAATGGAACAGTTAATGCTGGCAGCTTATCACCAAGTAATACAGCAGTCAAAGAGCAGACAAATTCCTCTACGATTAGCAGCTTACACTTTGGGTGTTGGTAGAGTTGCACAGGCGCTGGCTGATAGGGGTCTTTATCCTTAGTTTTTAATTTCACCCAAAGGTACTTTGGCGGGACTCCCAGTACTCCCTTGAAGGTGGGCTTCAGAAGCCTATGGTCGTACTATCCACAGTATAAGACTAGTCTCCCTCGGGGGCTGGGATAGTGTTTGTCATACGTACCCGAAATGCGCTGGGTGAGACTCCTAATAATCGCTTGAAGGCTCGAGTCAGATGACTATGGTTGTAAAATCCGCAGCACAGAGCAATCTCGCTCAGGGACATACTAGAGGACTCTAACAAGCCTTTAGCTCGGTATACCCTCTGCCGAATAATGTATTGATGAAGTGAAATTCCCGTGGTTTGCTTGAAGCGATAACATAGATAGGACCTGCTGAAATTGATTTGCTGCGCTAGTTCAGCTAATTTAAGGTCTTGCTCAAGGTAGAGATCAATATATTTCAGTACTAGTTTTAAGCTATGTAGTCCGAAACGTCCCTCATAATTTTTTTGTTCAATGCCACAGTCAGAATAGTGCTGATTGCGATTGGTTTTGATAATCATAGTTGCTTGGCAAAAAGGTTACAAAATTAGTTAGACATATCCTTAGCCTTACAAGTCAATTGACTTGTCAAGTAACTTGAGGAAGATATGTCTAGATAAGATATCATTTAGTTATAAGGAACTTATAAGAGAAAAATAATCACTATATAAGGATAGAGGATTTCAACCGGAGAGATAAAAGCACAATGTATTACCGCCTCTGGTTTGAGCAGATGTCAGGGCTTGGTCAACTGTTGTTAATAATTCTTCAGGAGTGGCGGTAGAACTGGGGATAGTGCCAGTAATACCTAAACTGATCGTAAATTTTTCTAAGCTGAGGATAGCTTGGTATAAGTGTTGGGCAAGACGCAAGCTACTATCTGAGGGCATACTGGGTAGAAGAATACCAAATTTTCCTCCAGTGTAGTAAGTGATAAAACTAGGAGGAGTAAGGTACTTTTGTAAAGTTTGCCCAAGCTGTAAAAGGTAAATTTTCTGCTGTTGTTTCTCAAAATCATCAATGGCGCAAAAAATTAAGCCAAGAGGGATATATTGTGTACGCAGGCGTTGCCATTCTTGCTTTAAAGTATGACTAAAATCATCGGGAGGTATGAGAGTAGGTATATGCTCTCGGATGTTGGAATCATTCAGCGGTAGTGTTGTTCCTGGTGGGCTAAATCCTTGTGATAATGCTTCCAATAAAAAACTGAGTTCGGTAATATGTGCATTGCTCAGATGTTCTTGTGTGAGAAGGGCTTCTATTTCCCGTGCTATTTCTGAGCCTTCGGGATACCCAAAAGTACCCAAATTACCAGCTAAACGATGAACTATGGTCAGGATATGTTGTTGCTGTTGCGAGTTGTTGGTTTTTAATTGGAGTTGATTGATTGCTGTGTTGAGTTCTGCTATTTTTTCAGGTAAGGAAGCTTGAAATTCTGCTTTAATTTCTTCAATAAGCGCGATTCCCTCGGCTATATCGTCAACTGTTGCCACTGGAGACTCAGATTTCCCTTCTTTTCTAGCTTTAAGCCGATATCCCAAGCCGTAAATAGTTTCAATGACTTCTTCTTTGATTCCTGCGGCTTTGAGTTTACGTCGTAAGTCTTTGATTAAATTGGTGACAGCATTATCTGTGGGGAACTCATCTGCTAACCATAATTTGTCAATTATATCTCTACGGGTCAAAATCCTGTGGGGGGAGCGTAAAAATAATTCTAATAACCCAAATTCCTTGGGAGTGAGTTGAATTAATTCCTCTCCATACTGCACTTTTAGCAACTGGGGATTAAGGGATAAGTTACCCCATTCCAAAGTCACTAAACTTGATTCGTGTACTCGACGGGATAAAGCTCGTATTCGCGCCAATAATTGAGGAGTATCACAGGATTTGACTACATAATCATCCGCTCCTGCATCTAAACCTCTAATCACATCTTCCTCTGCGCCCTTGGCGGTGAGCATTAAGATGGGGACTTGACAACCGTGCTGACGTAGTTGACGACACACACTCAAACCATCTAATTTTGGCATGAGTACATCTAGCAAAATTAAGTCATAATTGAACTGATTTACCATTTCTAGACCAATGTGACCATTTGTAGCCACATCGACTACATAGCGGTAGGAAATAAGAATATTTGTGAGTAATTTACTGAAATAAGTATCATCATCTATTAATAAAATTTTCATTCTTACCCATTTTCACTCATTATCCCAGTTACCAAAAATAATGAAACTATTGCCTATATACTCCCAGTTGATGCTCAAATTTATCGGCAGAATTCCTCTAAAGACGTTATTTATTGTACCTTATATTGGTATCATTCTGCTGAGTGTTGGCACTGTCACTTATCTTTCTTATGAAACTGGGGAAAGAGCGGTGAATAAGTTGCTAATCCCAGTGATATCATCCAGAATACGCCAAATTAGCGATCGCTTGACTGCATATCTGGGAACACCACAAAGATTAGTGGCTATGAATCGCTATGGGATAGAGCAAGGACAAATCAACCCAGAAAATTCCGAAGAGTTAAGATTGCATTTCTTCCAACAACTCAAACTCTACAAACTGCCAACTAATATTTATTTTGGTGGGAGTAATGGTATACATATTTTTTCCGCTCAAGATAGAGTGGGACTGGTAGCACCAAAAAATTCTTGGTTA
>NZ_JAQMUH010000189.1:0-5568 GCF_028331025.1 Anabaenopsis arnoldii
ACTATCAACTGCACTAGGCATCCCCCCGTGCCATTGACATCACTTATATAATACCAATGTGCTTTCATTTAGCGATTGCTACACACAGATGCAAGCTCTGCGTAGCGATCGCCTGTGCCAGTTGCGTAAGTCCTAAAAATGCCGAACGCTTTTTCGAGTTATATGGTCACATAAAAGATATTTACATCCCGAAAATTTACTGGGAATACACCAATCGTCGCGTCCTGACCATGGAGTGGATAAGCGGCACAAAATTAACCCAAACTGCCGAAATCAACGCCCAAGGTATAGATGCTCGTTATCTGATTGAAGTGGGTGTCCAATGTTCCCTGCGCCAGCTACTCGAACACGGATTTTTCCATGCTGACCCCCACCCAGGTAATTTATTAGCCACACCAGAGGGGAAATTGGCTTATCTCGACTTTGGCATGATGAGTCAGGTACAACCGCCCCAGCGTTATGGTTTAATTGAAGCGATCGTTCACGTCGTTAACCGTGACTTTGAAGGTTTAGCCAACGATTACGTTAAACTAGATTTTTTATCACCAGACACCGACTTAACACCCATAATTCCCGCCTTTGCAAGAGTCTTTGCTGATGCTCAAGGAGCCAGCGTTGCTGACTTGAACATTAAAAGCATCACTGATGAACTCTCAGCTTTGATGTATGAATATCCTTTCCGCGTACCTCCTTACTACGCTTTAATTATTCGCTCCCTGGTAACCCTCGAAGGTATCGCTATATATATAGATCCCAACTTCAAAGTTCTCAGCGAAGCCTATCCTTATGTTGCGAAACGTCTGTTAACCGACGAAGCACCACAATTAAGAACATCACTGCAAAACTTACTATTTAAAGATGAAAAATTCCGTTGGAATCGGTTAGAAAACTTGTTACGTAATGCGAAGAAAAATCAGGATTACGACTTCAATCTAGTTTTAAACCAGGGAGTCGAGTTTCTTTCTTCTGAACGGGGTGCATTCATTCGCAACAAAATAGTAGATGAATTTCTCAATGGAGTTAATGCTGTAGGTAAAAATGTTCTGCACAACTTCACTTATATCCTGCGAGAAAGAGTAGGTTTAACAGCAGTTCACGAAATCCCAAGGGCCACAGTTGAGCAACAACAAACCTTAGACCATATTAAACGCATTTTAAATATTCTTCGGGAAAACCGTGATTTTGATCCGGTGGAATTAGCTCCCCAACTGGCCCAACTGTTAGTAAATCCAGGTGTACAGCGGTTGGGTCAACAAATTACTAATCGCCTGGCGCAAAAAGCCATAGCGCGTTTAATTCGCGAGTTATTAGCATCCGAAGAACTCGATAGTACTAAAGCTCTTCCCTTAGCTAAAACCGCAAGAGTTTAACTCAATATCTGAGAAGTTAACACTCCCCTCTTCTTACCAAGGAGAGGGGTTCGGGATCAGGTGATTTTTTCCCACATAAACTTAGATTTGAATTGTTTAACCAGAGTCTCCATGGTGACGATTTCTGTCACGTCGAAGACGTTCTTCTAAGGCTTGAATCTGTTCGCGACGTGCTTCTAGTTCTAGAGTACGACGAGCTAATTCTTGATTTTGTAAAGTTAGAGATTGTCGCCAGTTTTCGGCAAGTTCTACTTCTTCTTCTAACTGTTTTGGTGTCATACCAATGCTGAGGTAGGTTTGCACTAAATTTATTACCCAGTCCCTAGCATCTTCTAAACTTTCAATATCACCTTCAGGGGAAAGCTGCACTAAAACCAGCAAGTTATCACTCATCTTAGTTTCTTTACCCACAGAAATCACACTCTCTTCAGGGATAATTACCCACAGGTTTGGACTTTCTTGACGTGCTAACAAGCGTAAGTGATAGTTATCTGAAAATTTCTTTTTATGTACTTGGGCTAGATATAGCATGGCTTTATTTTCAGCCGTGGGGAAAAGTAAAATATGATTTACAGCACTTTTAAAATCAATAAAGTAAACACATTAATATCATAAATCTTCTGGGGTGGGCAATGGCTTACGCAAGCGGTAGCTATCGGTGTCCGCCCTTGTGTACCTAACTCAGATAAAATGCGCTGTAAGTTCATAGGTAATGGTTAATTTGTATTTAACCATTACCCATTAGACCTATGTTAAACTACGCAAGCGATCGCGCAAAATTTCAGCTTGTTTCTCAGCTTCTGCTAAAGAATCTCTGGCTCCCTGTACCACTTCTGCTGGCGCTTTATCCACAAACTTCGGATTACTTAACCTCCCACTCAAAGACTTAGCCTCAGCTTCGGCTTTGTTGAGGCTTTTTTCCAGTTTAGCCCGCAGAGTAGCAATATCTACAACATCCCCACTCAAAGGAATTACCACTTGTACAGTACCCACAACACCAGCAATGGCATTTTCTGGTGCTGGTGGCTGTTGTAATTCTGTTTGTAAGATTTCCTTGGGATGGCGCGGCGCAGAAAACACAGCGAAAAGCTTTTGTCTGTCCTCAGCTAGGAGGAGATTTTGTACAACAAACCAAGATGCATAACCCAAACCAACTATTTCAAAAAATCTCCCCATTAAGGGAATTTCATAAATTGCCTTCCCCGTCGCTAAACCTATCCTAGTAAAGACAAGCAGTACAATAATTAAAGCAATTGTCTTTAAACCCCTCAGAGGTTTTTTCTCCACCATTTCTGGGACGGGTTCATCTCCGGGAGAAGCTTCCCCCACACCAGCAATAGTTAAATTCTCCACCTTAGCCAAATCTTGAATATACGCCCGTCCATCTGTGAGGATTTGCTGTTCCTGGGGATTATCAGTTTGCAAGTTGGTCGTAATTTTCGCCCCTGGCTTAATATCCGCCTCAGCGCGTAAATTCCGAATCGTACGGATTGTACCAATGAGCAATTCAAACTGTGCTTCCAAATCGGGATTAATCAGGTGATTATCGCTTTGCGGATAGGCTTGTAAAGATAAACTTTCTAAAGAATCCCCTGGTTGTTGGGTGAGAGTTTGCCAAATCTCCTCAGTAATGTGAGGCATTAAGGGATGCAGTAATTTTAAAATCCCTTCCAGCACATAGGCAAGAATTTGTTGTGCTACCTTGCGGGATGCGGGATCGGCATCTTTTTGTAACCGGGATTTGACTAATTCAATATACCAGTCACAAAAATCACCCCATATAAACTCATACAGACCTTTGGCCGCTTCCCCTAAACCGTAGTTATCAATGTAATTACTAGTTTGTTTGATAACTTGATGATAACGGGAAAGAATCCACTTATCACTTAATTCTGTAGCCAGTGGTTGACCTAACTGTTGCGGCGTTTGTCCATCCAAATTCATCATCACAAACCGGGCCGCATTCCATAACTTATTAGCAAAGTTGCGCGCCGCTTCCACCGATGACGACTCATCCTTTTTGCGGTCATATTCCAGGCGGATATTTTGACCCGCCCCCGCCACTTCTTTAACTAAGGTATAGCGCAGCGCGTCAGTACCATACTTGTCAATTAATAATAGTGGGTCAATCCCATTACCTTTAGTTTTCGACATTTTCTGACCGTTTTCATCCAGAACTAACCCGTGAATGTAAACATCATTAAATGGCATTTTCCCAGTAAAGTGTCCGGCCATCATCGTCATTCTGGCCACCCAGAAAAAGATAATATCAAAACCAGTCACCAAAGCAGTGTTAGGGTAATAAGTCCTTAAATCCTGCGTTTGTTCTGGCCAACCCAAAGTTGAAAATGGCCAAAGCCCAGAAGAAAACCAAGTATCTAACACATCTGGGTCTTGTTCTAACTTGACATTTTCGCCAAATTGTGTTTTAGCTTTTTCCCAAGCCTCAGCGGCTGATTTTGCCACCACAAAGGGGGTATTATCGGTAATTTGGCCGCCGGTTTCACTCACCGCATACCAAGCCGGAATTTGATGACCCCACCATAATTGACGAGAGATACACCAATCCTTTAACTTAACCAGCCAATCACGATAAACCTTACTCCAGCGTTGGGGGACAAACTCCGGCGAATTTTGCCCGTCCAGAAATTCTAAAGCTTGATCAGCCATGGGGCGAATTTTCACAAACCACTGAGTAGATAATAGTGGTTCTACCGGGACTTTACCGCGATCGCTATAAGGAACAGTATGCTTATAATTCTCCACCTTCACCAGCACACCCTCTGACTCCAAGCGAGAAACCACATTCTTCCTAGCCACAAAGCGGTCTTGTCCCTGGAACTCCCCAGCCTGAGCATTAAGAGTTCCATCCTTATTCATAATATTGATCAACGGCAGATTGTGACGCTTACCCATTTCAAAGTCATTCGGGTCATGGGCTGGAGTCACCTTAACACAACCAGTTCCGAAAGTGGGATCAACAAACTCATCACCAATAATGGGAATTTCCCGATTCATAATTGGTAGAGTCAGGGTCTTACCAATCAAATGAGAGTACCTTTCATCATTGGGGTTAACAGCCACAGCAGTATCACCCAGCATAGTTTCCGGTCTAGTGGTCGCCACCTCCACAAACCCAGAATTATCACTCAGGGGATAGCGGAAATGCCAAAGATTCCCATCAACTTCTTGATTATCCACTTCTACATCAGACACCGCCGACCCAGAAGCAGGACACCAATTCACTAAATATTCTCCACGATAAATTAATCCTGACTCATAGAGACTTACAAAGGCTTCCAGAACAGCTTTTGATAAACCTTCATCTAAAGTAAACCGTTCCCGTGTCCAATCAACCGACACACCCAAACGTTTTAACTGATTAACAATTGTACCCTCAGAGTCCGCCTTCCATTGCCAAGCGCGTTCTAAGAATTCCTCGCGCCCCAGTTCGTAGCGAGTTTTACCCTCTTTCTTCAGTTGTTTTTCTAACATCGTGTGAACGGCGATGCTGGCGTGGTCAGTTCCCGGTACCCATAGGGTGTTACGCCCTTTCATGCGGTGATAGCGCACCAGAGTATCAATTAAGGCACTTTCAAAAGCATGACCCATGTGTAAACTCCCCGTGACATTAGGAGGGGGAATCACAATACAGTAAGGTTCACCGCCTTGATTGGGGTCAGCTTTGTAAACTTGGTTTTCTTCCCAAAATTTTTGCCACCTGGCTTCGGTGGTAAATGGGTCATAGAGACTAGGGAGGTTGCTAATATTTGCGGTCATGCGGGGACAAGTAATTCTGGAAGGACTCTTATAAATTTTGCCATAGCCTGGAAGAAGGATTCATGGACAGGAAAAGCATCAGGCGGAGATGACAGACAAACAGGAGATTTGAGAAGGTTAACCAAGAAAGTTAATGGGTGCTTCCCAGTTGAATCGAGGGTTAGTATTACTTAATCGTTCATTAACTAATACTAACAAATAATCACATTTACTCAAAACCTGTCATCTTTTCGCTTGGTGACAAAATGCTACTAGGATTCAAAACCCAACTCAAAGTTATAGCAACCGCCAAGGTAATTAGGACATTCACTATTCCCTATCCCCTATCCCCTATTCCCTATTCCCTACTCACTATTCCCTACTCACTATTCCCTGTTCCCTGTTCCCTGTTCCCTGTTCCCTTAAAACCATAATGATG
>NZ_JAQMUH010000190.1:0-30205 GCF_028331025.1 Anabaenopsis arnoldii
AAAAAGCTTACCGTATAAGGGAAATAATGTTGGTTATTGAAGAAAATGCCTGAATATTCCTTCTTAATCTCTGTTCCCTGTTCCCTGTTCCCTGTTCCCTCGAACCAGTTGTTAAATTAGCATAACAAGTACGGTAGAGCCTAATTTTCTAATTTAGTGAATAAAATCCAGATGATTGAGTATTAATTAATCACAGAAATCAGGATTTGCTGAAAATTTATGGAAGAGAAAATCAAATCCCCTGGATACTAAGGGAACACAAAACTACATAATTATGTAAAATTGTGTAAAGTAATTGTAGTATTTATAAAACGAAGGCATCAACAAACCCATGCAACTGAAACTCAGTGCATCTAAATTTCCCCCGGCTCCCTTAGTTTTAATCGCCCCGTTTTTCCTGTGGGGAACAGCAATGGTAGCCATGAAAGGAGTCATAGCCGACACTACACCCCTATTTATGGCAGCTGTGCGATTGTTACCAGCAGGGGTGTTAATTTTAATTACAGCAACAATGATGGGTAAACCCCAGCCCAAAGGTTGGTTAGCATGGCTATGGATTATTTTATTTGCCTTGGTAGATGGGGCATTATTTCAAGGCTTTTTGGCAGAGGGACTAGTTAGAACTAGTGCTGGGTTAGGGTCTGTAATGATTGACTCCCAACCTTTAGCGGTGGCTTTGTTGTCCTTGTGGCTATTCCAAGAACACATTGGTTTGTGGGGATGGCTGGGGTTGGGACTGGGAGTGATCGGTATTAGTTTAATTGGTTTACCCCATGAGTTGATTTTTCAGTTTTTTGATCCCAATGTCAATGCAAGCATTGGGAATTGGCAAGATGTATTGAGTAGTGGTGAATGGTTAATGCTGTTAGCCGCCCTCTCCATGGCTGTGGGAACGGTGATGATTCGGTTTGTCTGTAGATATGCTGACCCGGTAATGGCCACAGGATGGCACATGATTTTGGCGGGATTACCGTTGTGGGGTATTTCATCGGTAGTAGAATCTCACCAGTGGCAGAATCTCACTATCTCTGAATGGATGGCTTTAGGTTATGCTACAGTTTTTGGTAGTGCGATCGCCTATGGATTATTTTTCTACTTTGCTTCTAGTGGTAGTTTAACTAGTCTGAGTTCTCTAACCTTTCTCACTCCAGTTTTTGCCCTCTTATTTGGTAATCTTATCCTCTCAGAAGTTCTCACCCCGTTACAGTGGGTGGGAGTAGGACTAACTTTAATCAGCATTTATCTAATTAACCAAAGGGATAACTGGCGCGGTGAAAATCAGAAGGTAACCGTGTCAGAAGAAGCTACACAGCAATCAGCAGTTTTAGAAACATCTATTCATGGAAGGTGAATAACAGCCACAAACAATTAACAATTAACATTTTGTAGTGGAGACTTAGGGTGAGTTAGAAGTACAATTACAACATAGAAGATTTTCCACCGCGCCGTAACTAACTGCTAACCCACCCGACATTTCCACTTAAAAACAAAACTCAAAAATATTTCATCTGAACTTGGATAACTGTATTTGGCCCTGCTAACAAAAAAGCAGCGTCTTTAAATTTAGGAGCACTGGTACGAACTTCTGGGTTTCTGGAAAACCCAAAACCTTCCGTGGGGATACCCAGGTAATTAACATTGAGGATTTGATCTTGATTCTGATCATGGATAACAGCTACAGCATAAGTACCAGGTTGTAAGTTATCAAAGGTAATTTTTGAGGATGTTTCGGAAATCTTAGTACACTTACTTTTAACTACACCATCATTATTATTGGGAAATCCTTTACTATTAGCAAATATGGTTACACACACCAGTCCCTGTGTGTTTCGCAATCCATCAACTCCTACAGTGAGTTTACCCGGTAAAACCGCACTGGCGGTGGATGTCCAGGCCGGATTTCCGATGAATGCAAGTAGCAACAGACTCAGCCCCAATTTATTTATCATAGGTATTCATCATAGGTTGTGTTGAAAGTACGTACAGTTTGGCATTACAGCACTTTTCAAGTAAATCAAGTACACATCTTAACATCATAAATCTTGTGGGGTGGGCATTCTCCCCGCCCTTGTTTACTAAACAAGCACAAAGCACACAAAAAAAATTACAGTTTCAATTATGCAATCTCACATATTACCCCCTCCCCTGCAACCTGGTGACTTATTAAAGGTAATTGCTCCTAGTGGTGCGTTGCGAGAATTACCAGCATTGTCAAGGGGTGTAGAAATTTGGCGATCGCGTGGTTATCAAGTGGAAATTATCGCTAATGTAGCTGATAAGTGGGGATATTTAGCACAAACAGACGAAATTCGCCGCCAACAGCTAACCCAAGCCTGGGAAGATCCAGCTTGTCGTGGTATCCTCTGCACTAGGGGGGGATTTGGTAGCACCCGGATTTTGGAAAATTGGACTTGGAACCTCAACGGTAGACCACCCAAATGGCTGATAGGATTTTCTGATATTACAGCTTTGCTATGGAGTCTTTACACAGCAGGTATTTCTAGTCTTCATGCTCCTGTACTGACGACTTTAGGAAATGAACCAGATTGGTCAATTGGGCGATTATTCGATGTTGTCGAAGGTCGTTCTATTCCTCCCCTCAAAGGTCGTCCTTGGGGTGGTGGAATGGCCACCGGTCTGTTCTTACCAGGTAATATTACTGTTGCTACTCATCTTTTAGCTACATCAATATTACCGGAGTTGGATGGTGTGATTTTAGCATGGGAGGATGTGACAGAAGCACCCTACCGCATTGACCGCATGGTTACCCAGTGGCGTTTAAGCGGTCTGTTGTCAAAGGTTCGTGGTCTTGCTTTGGGGGGCTTTACTCAATGCGAAGCATCGCCTGGTATACCTAGCTTCAGTGTTGAAGAAGTCCTCCGCGATCGCCTGGGTGATTTGGGTATTCCCATTGTATCTGATTTACCCTTCGGCCATGACAGTCCCAATGCGGCTTTACCTGTGGGCGTATTAGCAACTTTAGACGCAGACCAGGGGATTTTGACTTTCAACTAACTGAGTTGGGCGACTAGTTGATTTTCTAACAGAGTGTCATTAGTTAACAAGTCCTCCACTGTAATGCGCAAAAAACGTTGTTCATCAACTTGAAACAAAACCTTAATGCGATCGCTTCCCGGATATCCTGGTGGTACGAGTTGGGCGATGGTTCTCGCACCAGCTTGATCATTGAGGGGTTTCACACTGGTAACACCCGCTTCTAAACGGCGAGTAATCAAGCGATCGCCGTCAAAATAAACTTCCGTACTACCTGTGTGAGAACCCAATTCCCCAATAATTAATTCAATGCTGGGTTGGTTTTCTACAGACGCGCCTAAAACTAATTCTACCGCCTCACTCATGGGGTACGCCTGCCCCGATTTAATAATCGAATGCCAATTATGACGGTTTTGGCGGCGGTCCCAATAGCGGACACCATAACTATGATAGAGAAAGTCTTTGATTTCCATCCCTTGGGCTAACTGTAACGCACCTTGAGCGATCGCTTCAAAGGGACGGTCACAGCGGATTTTTTCCCCTGGAAAATACTGTTTTACCCATGTCTGCACTGCTGGTAATTGTACAGTCCCACCCACTAACAAAACGGCGTTAATATCTGTAACTTCTATGCCCTGTCGTCGCGCTTGTTGTAATAAACTGGTCATTGACTCATCTAATTGGGCAAAAAATCCCTTTTCTTCCAGGATGTTGTCAAATATTTCCCGGTTTAATGACAATTCATAGCTCTCTAACTTCTCGTCGTCAAAATAAACTTCACTAGCTTGGTTTTGAGTTGATAGCTGGATTTTTACCCGTTCGGCTAATCTTGTGGTTAAGGGAGTTACCGCTAGTCCTTGAGTTTTAGCAAAGTAATCTACTAACCAATCATCTATATCATTACCCCCCAGATTTTGCCCGGCTTTGGCTAGTACACGGGCTGTTTTAGGTTTTTGGCTGGAATTGTCACCCAGGGATTTATTACCCCATTTTAGGAGGAATCCTACAGGTTTTTTAGTTGGCAAACTTGGATCTAAGCGCACTAGAGACAAGTCTAATGTACCACCGCCAAAGTCAACCACTAAGAGAATTTCTCGGTCTGCTAAATCGTAACCCAAAGCCGCGGCTGTTGGTTCGTCTAACATCTGCACCTTTTCCACCGGGAGGGCTTGACAAACTTGGCTTAACCAGTGACGATAGGCTTCAAAGCTGTCTACCGGTACTGTTAAGACCAGAGAATCTAACCCTCCTTCCATCGGTGCTAATTGTGCAATTAATTTATTTAAGAATAATTGCCCTACTTGCTCAAAGGTGACATTCTCCCCATCTATTTCTGGGAGGAAACCTTGAACATCCGCACCAATTCCCCGCTTGAAGCTGCGGAAGAATCTTGTTTCGTTCTTGAGGTCAAAACCGCCGTCGCGTACTTCTTGCCCTACTAATACTTTACCCTGTTGTATTTGTTCTATGTATACTAGGCTGGGAATAACTGGGGGGTTGAGGCTGTGCTGAGTTGATAAACCGGGTATGGTCAGGGTTTCTGGCCGCTGGGTGACCGGGTTCCAGCGGGCTATAACTGTGTTACTTGTACCAAAATCGATTGCGATCGCCATATTTGATAATTGTTTCACCCAAAGACGCAAAGGCGCAAAGTATTGTTTTCAGTAAAATGATTTTCGCATATCTTTACAGTGCGATTGTCGTCTGCTTATATGCCTAGTTAAAAAAAGCCTGACTGGCATCATATCCTATAAAAGATAATGTTATATATTTTACTTTGATTACCTTAATTGCTTGCTAGTCTTCAGCCTTGAGATAGAAGAGTAAACAAAACCAAAAAGTTACATTCTTGAGCTATGTACTATTTTATTGTGCATTTTTCCAGTTAGATATTACGTAAGTGTCGGGTGCTTTACTTGATTGACGCAATTTATGCACTTGAACGCACCATACCCATAAGCAATTTATGTAATTCCAGAAAATGCACATTTTTAGTTCATGAGTCCATTGAAAATTCTCAAATATCAAATAGGCGTTGTGGAGATTGGTAAAAGTGAAATCTTATTTAGCAGGATTTTTAGCTCAACCACAGGTACAAGCCCATATTTATGATCAGAATATTATGAAAGTTGCAATTGTTATTGAGGCTCATTATAATTTAAATTCTCTGTCTTCTGTGCTGGAAGATATTCGCAAACAGAAATTATATCAGACAAAAATTGATATTTACGTTGTAGATAATGCTTTAGATGAATTTACTCAAGCTTATTTACAAAAATTTGACTTTACTCAAATTACATTTTTGCAACCGGAACAAAAATTAGCTGATCATGAGGGCTTATATTATGGGTTACAATTTGTCAGTAAGCTGAAATACGATTACATCTGGCTACTTGACAGTGATGTACGTCTAGATCCTTTGGCTCTCACCACGCTAATTACAACTTTACAAGAGTATAATGAAGTTGGTTTAGTGTGTTCTCAGGTTTATGAGCGCAAAGAACCTAAAACTATTCAAGAATTTGGTAACTTTATTAATAGTAATTACCCACAATCAACAACCAATTTTGCCAAGCAAGATAATATCTTAGGCGAAGAATTATTACATAATAAAGCTTATATTCAGGTAGAGTATTGTGCTGCTAAATCTGTTCTGTTGCCATATCAAGTTGTGCAGCATCTTGGAGTATGTAAAGATTTTGGTGTTAACTTTAAAAGTACAGATTTGTGTATGCAAGTGCAAAAAGCAGGTTGGATTATTGCTGTTAATCCTAGTTCAATTATTTGGCATAATTCACCTGATTTAGAACTATGGAGTTGGATTAATTATGATCATAAATACAGTTTCTACTATTGGCAAAAGTACAGACCAGACCTTTTTTAGTCACAGGCAGTTTTGCTAAATGTCATTTTTAATCATGAATCCTACCATCAGGCATGATAGCACCCTCTAGGTCAGCATTTGTTAAAATCGCGCCTGTTAAATCCGCACCTTTTAGATTTGCGCGTCGTAAAATGGCGGTTGTCGTACACTAAGTTAAACTCGATATAGCCCCCCGTCGGTATAGTTGAAACTGCCTTTGGCGATCGCCATACTCCATTCCCTGCCGCCGTTGTACAATGGGCAAATAAGCCGGTAGAAATCCTTGACCGCAATCCTGCAGGAAAGCAAAAGTATCCCCAGTCCTGAGTCAGGAGAGGAGTTAGGTTATGGTGCTAGCTTTGAGCAGTTAAATCTGCCATCAGTTCGGCAACAGAGATAATTTTCTGCGTACAACTCACATTAGCCCCAGAAAAAATTAGACCATGTTCCACGTCCCCACGGGCGGCTTGAGCCAATGCATTCAGCAAGCAGTAAGTTTTACCTTGATCTCTAAACAGACAGGTTTCTAAACAGTTGGCAATACATCGCCGTTGCTGTGGCGAATCTGCCATAATCTCCTGTGTAAAATTATTGCGTAAAGCGCGGCTGGGTTTTCCTATGGGACTGGGGACAGTAACAATATCTTCAGGATTGGACTGCAGATGAAAATCTTTATAACAGGAATGGGCATCACATTCTATGGTCGTGACGAAGCGAGTACCGATTTGTACACCATCAGCCCCCATGGATAACATTTGATTAATATCCGTGCGATCGCTAATTCCACCTGTGACAATTAAAGGTATACTTACACCCATTTCACGGGCTAAATAATCCTGCACTTGGGAAATCACCAGCCCAATAGAAAACCCCGGGACAACGCTATCACATTGGCTAAAATGTCCCCCCACCTGCTGGCAATTTTCCACAATCAAAGCATCAGGTAAGCGATTGTAGAGACCCTTCCAAGTTTCACAAATCAGCCTTACCCCCTCCACATTAGCTATTGTAGGCACAAGAGCCACATCAGGAAAATCACTTGTATACTCTGGTAAATTTAAAGGTAAACCGCCCCCAGTAATAATCAGACTTGCCTTATGGGCGGCCGCCACCTGAGCCAAAACAGGGTAATCCTTAGTACCCACAATTATATTTACCCCAATCACCCCATGGGGGCTGATCATCCTGGCCTTGTTCAATTCATCAATTAAAGCCAGACGGTTAGCTGTAAAGAAAGTACTTTTTTTACGGTAGTTAAAATACGGAGAATCTAAACCCAAACCTAGAGAAGCAATCATTCCCACCCCGCCAGCATTAGCAACTGCGCCCGCTAATTTGGATCCAGACACCCGCACCGCCATAGCAGCTTGGATGATAGGATAACGGGCAATATGTTTACCAATCTGCAAAGGTTCGAGAATCGAAGTCATAATTTAGTAGAATTGCTCATTTAGTCACTAAATCATCTTATCATTCCAGTAAAACCAATTACACGTTCATCCATCAGACCCAAAAAAAAGACGCAGAAAAACATCTCTGCGCCTCTGGGACTTTGCCTACCAAAAAAACTTACACCATCTCAGAAGCCTGCACCCTAGGTTGAGCCTGAGGCTGGAACATAAACAGCGAGTAAACCACATCACGGCGGATGTTAACCATCATGTCCAAAAAGAGTTCATAACCCTCACTCTTATACTCAATCAACGGATCCTTTTGCCCATAACCGCGCAAACCCACAGACTCCCGCAAAGCATCCATTTGTTGCAAATGTTCCCGCCAGAGAGTATCAATACGCTGCAAGATAAAGAACCTTTCCGCTTGTCGCATCAGTCCCGGTTGAATCTGGTCAATTTGGGCTTCTTTGAGGTCGTAAGCAATTCGCACTTGTTCATGGAGGAATGCCTTCATCTCGGTTAAGGTCATATCCTCTAATTGATTTGCTTCCATATCCGCTAGCAGATAGACAAATTCCTTGACCTTATCCACCAACTTTTCTAATTCCCACTCTTCGGAGGGTAGGTCTGGGTTGATGTAGAAATCAACGATTTCATCCATAGTTTTTTCAGCATATTTGACCACCTGTTCTTTCAAGTCCTGACCTTCTAAAACCCGGCGGCGTTCCGCATAGATAGCGCGACGTTGGTTATTCATCACCTCGTCGTACTCAAACACCTGTTTACGGATGTCGTAGTAATAGGTTTCGACTTTTTTCTGTGCCCCTTCCAAGCTGCGGGTGAGCATCCCAGATTCAATGGGCATATCTTCTTCTACTTGGAAAGCATTCATTAACCCAGCGACGCGATCGCCCCCAAAAATCCGCAGTAAGTTATCTTCTAAACTGAGGAAGAACCTGGTCGAACCGGGGTCACCTTGTCGTCCGGCCCGTCCCCGCAATTGGTTATCAATGCGGCGTGACTCATGGCGTTCTGTACCAATGACGTGCAAACCGCCTAATGAAATCACTTCATCATGTTCGCGGTCAGTGAATTCTTCGTATTCCTGCTTCACCCGGTTGTAAGCTTCCCGTAACTTTTGAATTACAGGGTCATTGGTGGGGGCTTTTTCTGCTGCTATGGCTACCTTGTCTTCTGCTGCCAGTTCTGGTAAGCTGCGTTCACCATATTCGGCCACAGCCACCTCCACAGCCTCTTTTAATAACTGTTCGGTGTCTTTTGTCAATTGAGTCGGAAAAATTTCCGGTGAAGCTCTCCAAGTTTTGACTTTTTTACCGGGAACAAAACCTTGACCACCACCATGTCCAGAGGGTAACCCAGCTGCCCTTTGCACACCAAAGATATCTTCATTTTCCGGCATGACAATTCGCGGCATAAAATATTCCCGCAGCTTCAACCGTGCCATATACTCGGAGTTACCACCCAGGATAATATCTGTACCCCGCCCCGCCATGTTGGTGGCAATAGTTACAGCCCCTCTGCGTCCTGCCTGAGCGACTATTTCTGCTTCCCGTTCTACGTTTTCTGGGCGAGCGTTGAGAAGTTCGTGGGGAATCCCCTTCTGTTTTAGTAGCTGGCTGAGATATTCTGATTTTTCTACACTAGTAGTTCCTACTAGAACCGGCCTACCCAGTTGGTGCATTTCGGCACATTCACCGGCGATCGCTCGCCATTTACCAGGCTCAGTTTTAAAGACCATATCGGCCAAATCTTGACGTTTCCTGGTGCGATTGGTGGGAATTACCGCCACTTCTAACTTATAGATTTTTTCAAATTCTGGCTCTTCGGTCTTAGCCGTTCCTGTCATCCCGCCGAGTTTAGGATACAGCAAGAACAAATTTTGATAAGTAATTGTTGCCAGGGTTTGAGTTTCCGGCTGAATATCTACGTGTTCTTTAGCTTCAATTGCTTGGTGTAGACCATCACTCCAACGTCTTCCCGGTAAGACGCGCCCGGTAAATTCATCCACAATTACCACTTCGCCGTTACGGACGATGTAGTTTACATCCTTGAGGAACAGTTCCTTAGCTTTAATAGCATTGAACATGAAATGCGCCCAGGGGTCTTCCGGGTCAAATAAATCTGTAACTCCCAAAAGATGTTCTGATTCTGCAAACCCTTCATCAGTTAACAGTACGTTTCGAGCCTTTTCATCTACCTCATAATGCTCATCTTTTTTCAGACTGAAGGCAATTTCAGCAGCGCGGAGGTATTTTTCCGTAGGTCTTTCTACCTGTCCAGAAATAATCAGGGGTGTTCGCGCCTCATCAATTAAAATCGAGTCTACCTCGTCAATTACACAATAGTTGAAGGGGCGTTGTACAACATCCGCCATGGATGTGGCCATATTGTCCCGTAGGTAGTCAAAGCCCACTTCACTATTAGTCACATAGGTGATGTCACACTCATAGTTTTTCTTGCGTTCACTGGGAATCATGCTGGACTGAATTAGCCCCACACTTAGACCCAGAAACCGATGCACCTGTCCCATCCATTCAGCATCCCGACGAGCCAGGTAATCGTTCACGGTAACCACGTGTACACCCTTACCAGTTAGAGCATTTAAATAACTCGGTAAAGTAGCAACTAGAGTTTTACCCTCCCCGGTTTTCATTTCGGCAATTTGTCCAGAGTGCAGGATAACACCGCCCAACAGCTGGACATCAAAATGTCGCAACCCCAAGACTCGCCGTCCGGCTTCCCTGACCACAGCAAAGGCTTCTGGCAGAATATCATCGAGTGTTTCGCCCTTACCAAGACGCTGTTGAAATTCTGCTGTTTTGCCTTTTAAATCTTCGTCGCAAAGAGCTTGAATCTCTTCATCTAACAGGTTAATTTCACTAATGTAAGGTTGGTATTTTTTCAGCTTACGAGCGTTGGGGTCGCCCAACAAGAGTTTTAGCATGGCAGATTAGGGAACTAAATCAAGGGGTACGGAAAATAAAGTTTTTGTATTGATTATAAGAATTTAACCCAGTCCAGCCATTCAGGTTGTAGATGGGCATAAAATCAGAGTTAACTCAAAAACAAGAAAAAAGTAGATCCAATAAGTAATGGATTGGGTTGATTTCACATAGTGCTAAACCTCGATTCCAAGCCTGTATAGCTGCTCTGTGCGTGTTCAGCCAGTGGCAGCCTTTGTTGCTTGTTGACTGTGAGTTGAGTCTTGAATCTTAGCAGCATGATTGTATTTTACACTTAAATGCCAAGATGGTCTTGATTTGATGACTCCAGAGGAGGCTCTTCACACCTATATCTTAGTTATGAGATTACATAGGTGTGGAGGGCGGTAATTATTTCCGGAATAATAGAGATAATTCCCATTGAATTAGGTCAAATCAGCATTCACCCTGAAAACTTCCCTAGCAATATTACAGTCAAGTTGAATTTGTGTTTTCAGGTCTTCCAGAGAAGGAAATTTCTGTTCTGGGCGCAAAAAATCGACGATCCGCACAGTCAGTTTTTTGCCATATAAATCACCAGACCAATCGAATAGATGCACTTCCACAGACAAGTTACTACCATTGACTGTCGGGCGCTTACCGATATTCATCACACCCAATTTATCATGTATCGTAGTTGGGTCTGGTGTATCACCCATAATAGTAGCGCGGACGGCATATACACCGTGGCGGGGGACAAACTTGTCTGGTGGTAATTCCAGGTTGGCGGTGGGAAAACCGATAGTTCTGCCCATTTTTGCCCCTGCAATCACAGTACCAATGAGGGTATAAGGTCGTCCCAGTAGAAAGTTAGCGTTTTTAATCTCCCCACTTTCTAAATAGTGACGGATGAGTGAAGTGCTAATGGGAGTCTGTTGGGTGGGAGTATTGTCTGTATAAGTTTGCAAGGAAACAATAGTCACGGGGATATGGTGCTTCGCGGCTAGTAATTGCAAATCTTGAGCAGTACCACGACGCTGTTTACCAAAACAAAAATCTTCCCCAACACTAATTCGGCGACATTGGAGTTGTTGCACTAAAATTTTATCTACAAAATCTGTGGGAGATAAAGCAGATAATTCTTTGTCAAAGGGTAGCAGTACAAGTTGTTCTACTCCTAGAGAGCGCAATTGTTGGACTTTTTCATCCAGTGGTGTGAGCAAAGGTCTGGGTTGACCTGTAAAAAACTCCAGGGGATGGGGGTCAAAGGTGACAACTGTCGAGTATGTTTGTTCTTGTGGCTGGGTGTTCTCCCCATCCAATGCTGCGGGCAAAATTGGTTGAATAACTCTGTGATGTCCAAGATGCACACCGTCAAATTTGCCAAGAGCGACAGCAGTTGGTTTGAGCAGCTCTTCCGGTGAGGAAGCAACCCACAAAGAACACCCATTTTTAGACAAATTTAGCACGTGGATTCTGAGAATTTAGGTTGATTTAGCCATCAGTCACAAGCTACTTTACGGTCAGGGGTCTACAAAGTTGAGTCAGGTAGGCGATGGCGCTAATAGCTCTTGATCTCCAATCTAATCTAAAATCTACAATTGCTTAGAGTACAAACTTGATTCCAGACTGCTGATCATCACTCAAGTCAGAGGAAATTCCCAACTAGATAACTTGTCCAATCCTGTGGGATAGGTAAGATTATATTGTAATGGGGTAATGCTGATGTAGTTGTTGCGGATCACATGGACATCAATCGGCACATGATCAGATATATTTAAACCTTTGGGTGGTTCCACTTCTTCTAAAACTTCCCCAGTTAACCAATAGTAGATTTTACCACGGGGATCCACACGCTTGTCAAAAACGTCCACATAGCGCCGTACTCCCTGACGAGTAAAAGTCACCCCGGCGATTTTTTCCCAAGGTACAGGGGGAACGTTGACATTCAGCAACATCAATTCTGGTAAAGGATTTACCGCTAGTTTCTCTACAAGCATTTCGGCAAACCTAGCAGCAGGTTGAAAGTCTTTGGATGTATGGCTGGTAAGACTTAAAGCTATACTGGGAATACCTTCAATTACACCTTCCATAGCGGCGGAAACCGTACCAGAATAAAGAATTTCTGTGCCCAAATTTGCACCTTGATTAATGCCGGACAGAACTAAATCAGGGGGAGAATCTAACAAAGCCCACAGTGCCAATTTCACGCAATCTGAGGGAGTACCATCACAAGCCCAAGCATTGATGGCCGGATGAAAAACTGATTCGATCACTTCAGCGCGAATGGGTTGGTGCATGGTTAATCCATGTCCGGTTGCTGAACGCTCCCGATCTGGGCAAACTACACTTACATCATGTCCTGCTTCTGCCAAGCGGTCAGCTAGGGTACGAATACCTAAAGCAGAAACTCCGTCATCATTACTAATGAGTAATTTCATGGATCTTTTTATCAGTCATTTCTCAATATTGTATCCCTGTAGTATGAGGTAAAAAAAACTCTCACACAGCCAATCACCTCTAAACTAGTAAACGGAGGTTGGGTTTTGACTTGGACTGTTTTGTACAGTGATTGGGTAGCAGTCCAAAGTCGTAGACTAATAATCAATGACTCATGACCAATGACTAATAACTAATGACTACGAATTTAGAGGCTCAACTTTTAGCACTGCGGGAAGAAGCAGAACAAGCGATCGCCGCCGCCGATACCCTAGAACGTCTAGAGGAACTCAGAATTAGCTATCTGGGTAAAAAAGGGCAGCTGGGGGCGTTATTGCGAAGTATGGGACAAATGAGTGGGGAGGAACGACCAAAAATTGGGGCGATCGCCAATACAGTCAAAGAATCCCTACAAAACAGTCTAGACCAGCAACGCGCCGCTTTAGAATCTGCCAAAATTCAGGCACAGCTAGAGGCGGAAACTCTCGATGTGACCATGCCGGGAATTTACCGCCCTCAAGGTCGAATTCACCCACTTAATGGTATTATTGACCGGGCGCTGGATATTTTTGTGGGTATGGGCTATACCGTAGCCGAAGGGCCAGAGATGGAAACAGATTATTATAATTTTGAGGCTCTGAATACCCCACCCGATCACCCAGCTCGTGATATGCAGGATACCTTCTACCTACCAGACGGTAATCTCCTCCGTACTCATACTTCATCAGTACAAATTCGCTACATGGAAAGAGAAGAACCACCCATCCGGGTTGTGGCTCCAGGGCGAGTTTATCGGCGTGATCATGTAGACGCTACTCACTCGGCGGTTTTCCATCAAATAGAACTATTAGCCATCGACCATGGGCTAACATTTACAGACCTCAAAGGTACTATTAAGGAGTTTTTACAAGCAATATTTGGTGATTTACCCATTCGTTTCCGTGCTAGTTATTTCCCATTTACAGAACCTTCTGCTGAGGTAGATTTGCAGTGGAATGGTCGCTGGTTAGAGGTAATGGGCTGCGGTATGGTAGACCCTAATGTGATGAAAGCTGTAGGTTATGACCCAGAAATTTATACTGGGTTTGCGGCTGGTTTTGGTGTAGAACGTTTTGCTATGGTGTTACACCAAATCGATGATATCCGCCGTTTATATGGTAGCGATTTACGATTTTTACAGCAGTTTTAATGTTTTCCGGGGAAATTAGACTTTTTTGATCAGTAGATAATTCTCCCGAAACTATTAGCGTAAGAATATACATATGCAGGCTTATGTATATTCTTATTTAACGCTGATACCAAAAAATATTATCGAGAAGGTAAATCTATATCATCAATCTAAATTTTAATATGGGTTTGATAACTAACATGGAATTCACTAAAATTACTCAACCTAAAACCTCATGTCGGCAATGATCACAATGTCCACAACGCCAGTTGCTAGCTTCTTGTTCAAATCCAAAAGCATTTAATAAAAATTGCCAACGACATTTTTTAGTATGCAAATATTCATACATTTGTTGAGCATCTGGTAATTGGTTCAGTGGCTGCATTTTTACCCCTGAGTCAATGGTATAATTAAAGGGGTCAAGCCAATTTAATTGACCGCTGCTGTGGAGTAAGGCTAAGGCTATATCAGCATCACGAAACTCGCGGGTGACTGCGTTGACCTCTCCCTGTTTGGGTAATTGTCTGACTAATTGCTGGGCGTTGCGTTGCTGCGATCGCATTTTTTGCTCAAAAAACTGCTGTCTTTGTTTATCTTCTGGGTCTAACCACCCTGTGGGTTCACTCACCAAAACCAGCACATCTGCTGGGTTCCCATCTCGTCCCGCGCGGCCAATTTCCTGTACATATTCCGATATGAGGTGAGGAGCGTGAAAATGAACCACCCAACGCACATCTGATTTATTAATCCCCATACCAAAAGCACAGGTACAGATCACAAAGGGGATTTTACCAGTTAACCATTTACTTTCTATATTCCGGCGTTCTACTGGATCCAGTCCGCCATGATAACTAGCTGTAGTGTAACCCTTCTCGGCTAACCATACGGCTAAATTTTCGCTATCTTTTCTAGTCCTAACATAAATTAATCCCGATTCTTGGGGGCGATTTTTAATAAATTCTAATAGTTGGTGTTTGCGACTCCTGGGTGTCCAAGCAATGCGGACAGTGAGATGCAAATTCTGGCGATAGGGATTTAATTTAAAAATTTCTGGTTGCTGTAATTGTAAAACCCTTTGAATAGTCTTTTGGGCTGTGGGGTCAGCAGTAGCGGTAAAAGCAGCAATACTAATTTTTGTCCCCGGTGGTTTGGTTTTGAGTAATGCGGGTCTGACTGCGCCTAACCTGCGATAATCTGGGCGGAATGTATCCCCCCACTGTACTAAACAATGGGCTTCATCTAATATCAAAGCGTTAATTTGTAATTGGGGATGAGATAATTTTTCCCAGACTAGGGGACTTAATAAGGTTTCTGGGGATAAATACAGTAATCTGAGTTGTTGGTTTTCTAAAGCTTGTAGTGTCTTGCGGCGTTGATGGGTGGGTAATTGACTATGCAATAGTGCTGCTTTTTGTTGGCGCTCTAGTAGTTCTTGTACTTGGTTTTCCATGAGTGCTACCAAGGGGGAAATTACTAGAGTTATTCCTGTTTGTAGCAGTGCGGGAAGTTGAAAGCAAATTGATTTCCCCCCTCCTGTGGGCATAATAATTAAGGCATCTTTTTTGCCTAGCAAACTCCTGACTATTTCGCCTTGGGGTGGTCTGAAATCTTCGTAACCCCAAATTCGTTGAAATGTTGCTCTAACTGTGTGCCAATGGGTTTTTAGAGGTGTATTCATCTATTAATTCATCCTTAGTAAGGTGAGGATTGATGGATGAGGTTAGACAAAAAATAGGGCGGGAAAAACCCACCCTGAAACCACATATGTCTCTAAATTTTCTGTGCAGTTACTTGTTCTTGTTTCTCTTTGGTTTGCAGAGCTGCATAAAGCCGATTTAGGGCATTTACATAAGCTTGGGCGGAGGCGACAATAATATCGGTGTTAGCCGCATGACCGGAAAATACTCTTGAGTCATGTCTCAGACGGATGGTGACTTCACCTATAGCATCAATTCCGGCGGTGACCGATTGTACAGAAAATTCTATCAATTCGTTAGGCACATTTACTACCCGGTTAATTGCTTTGTAAACTGCGTCTACGGGTCCTGTACCAATGGCTGCATCAGTTAATTCTTTACCTTCTGGGGTGCGCAGGGTGACTGTAGCTGTGGGTTTAGCGTTACTACCGCAAGCAATTTGCACTAGTTCGACTCGGAACAAGTCCGGCGCTTGTTGAATTTCATCGTTGACGATCGCTTCTAGGTCCCAGTCGGAAATTTCTTTCTTTTTGTCAGCTACTTCTTTAAATCTGACGAATGCTTTGTTTAATTCTGTTTCTGAGAGTTCAAAGCCTAATTCTCCCAACCGGGTACGGAAGGCGTTTCTACCGGAATGTTTACCCAATACTATTTGATTGTCTGTTAAGCCAATCAATTGAGCATCCATAATTTCGTAGGTGAGCTTGTTTTTCAGTACCCCGTCTTGGTGAATACCAGATTCATGGGCGAAGGCGTTAGCTCCGACTATGGCTTTATTTGGTTGTACTAGCATTCCGGTTAAGTTGGAAACTAGGCGAGAGGTTTTATAAATTTGGCGGGTGTCAATATTGGTTAGTGGTTCTTCTGAGTCTACTGGTCTTCCTAAGAAGGGGTTAAAATATTGTCGCCGCACGTGTAAAGCCATCACCAATTCCTCTAGGGAGGCGTTCCCGGCTCGCTCGCCAATGCCGTTAATGGTACATTCTAATTGGGTTGCACCATTTTTTATGGCTTCTAGGAAGTTGGCAACGGCCAAACCTAAGTCGTTATGTCCGTGTACGGAAATAATGGCTTGATCTATATTGGGGACATGATCTTTAATCCCTTTAATCATTGCCCCAAATTCACTAGGTGTCAAGTAACCAACCGTGTCAGGTATGTTAATTGTTGTAGCACCAGCTGCGATCGCTCGCTCTAATACTTGGTAAAGAAATTCTGGATCAGAGCGTGCTGCATCCATGGGGGAAAATTCTACATCTGTCATAAATGACTTAGCATAAGCTACCATTTCCTCGGCGATCGCTAATACTTCCGCCCGTGATTTGCGCAGCTGATATTCTAAGTGAATATCGGATGTAGAAATAAAGGTGTGAATCCTACCGTGAACTGCTGGTTTTAGGGCTGCTGCTGCGGCTTCAATATCTGCTTTAATGGCTCTAGCCAAACTACAAATTACTGGACCGTCTTCTGTCCCCACAATTTGGGCAATTTTGTTCACAGCTTCAAAGTCCCCCGGACTTGCAAAAGCAAATCCCGCCTCAATCACGTCTACCCCTAACTTCGATAGTTGCTTGGCGATCGCTAGCTTTTCATCTATATTTAGAGTTGCTCCGGGACATTGTTCTCCGTCTCTGAGTGTGGTATCAAAAATGATAATTTGATCGCCTTTGCTGCTCATGTTTCCTCCTTGTGGATTTTTTACTGTTTGCTTAAAATATCTTAAAACCTTAGTTTTTTTACTCTAAAGATTTGTAAATATTTGCTAAGATTACTGACCGTCTACTTTTTCTATAGTATCTCTGATATCGTTTAAATCAATATATCTGTCAGTAGCATTGCGCAACTCCCTGGCTATCATCCCTTCTGTTGATACCACTGTAATATGCGTATTTTTTGAGCGTAACAATTCGATAGCCCTTTCAAAATCACCATCTCCGCTGAATAAAACCACTCGATCATATTGATCTACTGTATTAAACATATCCACGACAATTTCAATATCTAAATTAGCTTTTTGGGAGTAGCGACCCGATGAGTCGTCATAATATTCTTTGAGAATTTTAGTGCGGACTGTATAGCCTAAGCTGATGAGAGCATCTCTGAAACCTCTCTGATCTTGTGGATCTTTTAAACCAGTGTACCAGAAAGCATTGATTAGTGTTGTGTCTGATTGCTCGTGTTTGAAATAGTCTAAGACTCGTCTTGGGTCAAAAAACCAGCCATTTTTCTGTTGAGCATAGAACATATTATTTCCATCTACAAAAATAGATAGACGATTCATTGGGGAACCCATAGAAAAATACACCTAACAAATAAAAAAATTAACTAGATTGGACAATAGATTATAGCAATTCGGAAATGATAAATTTCCTCAAATACCTAGAATCAGTTTTTATCGATAGCTTTTATCTTACCTCTTGCACTGGATAAAATCAGTTAAAATCTGAAACTTAATATACTGGGACTTAAACATTTTCATTTTTGACACTTTTAAAGACACCTCCTAGGCAAAATCCATAAATAAAAGTTATTGATTAATAGTAAACTTGACTATATAGCTGCCAAGTTTAGTTCTCATCTAAGGTATAGGTCTTGGGGTAGGATATAGGCTAATGACCATCTACTTTTCGAGTTAGTAACATTATCCACTGGATGGTAAATTCTCGCTCTTGTCAAAGACTTAACACTGGTATCACAAGCAGATACCCCTGAGCTTGAGAAAATAAAATCTTCCCATGACTAATTCCTGAAGCAGTGTATTTACCACTCCATTGCGTGTAACAACCACAGCCTTGAAGTTAATCAAGGAATAAGTTGGGTAGGATTTCGGTTAAGTCCCTACCTGGTGAATATCTATTAACCCAACTTGGGGCAAAAATAGAAAATACATTACAAAAGTATATGATTCTCATTTAACTATGATTTCAATGTATTTGTAGTAAACCTAGCCCTGAATAAATAAGTAAACTAGTAGAACATAAATCAACTATTAACACGATATAGCAAAATAACCTATATCTAGCTTAACCAAAAATATGCCCGTCCTGCCAAGATGAAGTCAGGTAACCTACCAAAAGAGACTCCGGTCATGGGGGGGGTCAGTTGTATGGGTTCATACTACCTCCAGAAAACATCTGAATTTTGGCAACTGCTTCTCAATTGAATCAATGCCTGAAGAATACTATAAAACAGATTGACAAGAATGTGGGTAATTAAAACCACTACAGTCCTTTCGATGTTATCCCTGTAAATAGGCTCAATCCTACACAAATATACTAGCAATTGAGTTAAATATAATACTTCTTCTATTAATCCAATTTCACACTTACACAAAAATAGAGTAAAAAATGCTACTCAAAAAGTAGCTATCCGATATTTTCACTTAATCCAAGGATAAAAATATCTTCCTAACTGCTTGAAAAGCAGCTATTGCATTTCTTATAATTATTTATTGACTATTTTATCTAGTGGCTTTGGGTAGATAAAACTGTGATAATTTACCTATCTTGTGCGAAAATCTCCCAGAACACAAAAAACCATGTATAGCAATCCTAAATGATTCATGAACAATTTCTGTTCCCTGTTCCCTGTTCGGTGTGTTCCCTTTCCTCACTCATAATTTCTCAAGTCAAATAGGATGACTATATTATTTATCAATAAAAGAAGATTTATTCCTAGTACCGACTGCAAAGAGGACTAAAGTCCCAGCGACAAAATATTAAAGTGTCACATCTTCTTGTTGATTAATAGCTAACCGCAAAACTGATAAACCCAAAATAATCAAAAATAAGACTAATCCAATTGTACAGGCATAGCTAATTTCTAAGTGGCTAAAGGCTTCTTCATATAAATAATAAACAATGGTTTTAGAGCTATTTAGTGGACCACCCTGGGTCATAATAAATACCTCTTCAAATACTTTAGTAGCGGAAATAGCTGAAATCACGGCTACCAGGGCTAAATACGGACTCATTAAGGGTAAGGTAATATCCCAGTGTTTGCTGATCCCATCGGAACCATCAATGGCTGCGGCTTCGTAAACATCCGCCGGAATTGATTGCAACCCGGCTAAATAAATTACCATGTAATAGCCGAGTCCCTTCCAGATGGTAACAGCCATGACACTGGCTAAGGAAATGGGTACAATGCCTAATAGTTTCTCTGGACTGGTTAACCAGGGAATTCCTGCGGGAAAAATATTCACGGTTTTAAGTAACTGATTAAGTAAGCCGTTTTCTGCATATAGCCATTTCCAAGCTATACCAGCAACTACCATTGATATTACTACCGGCGTGTAGTAAGCGGCTCTAAACCAATTCATCCCTCGCAGCTTCTGATTTACCAAAATTGCCAGTCCTAAGGGAGCTATGACTAAAATTGGCACGACACCTACAAGGTAGAGAAAGGTGTTTTCTAAGGTTTGCCAAAAAACTGCATCTTTCCACAAACGCCGAAAGTTGTCAAAACCTATCCATTGCGGTGGTTGGTAAAGGTCTTCGTAGCTGGTAAAGCTCAGGTAAAATGCTTGTATTGCTGGCCAGAACACTGTTGCAAATAACAGAATTAGTGCTGGGAGTAAAAATATGTAGGGTGTTAGTTTCTGTTTGATAAATTGCCAGTTTTGCAGCTTGGGTGGATTCATGGCGGGATTTTATTGATAATTGACCACAGACAAACACAGATAGGTCTGTATTTAGTTGTTGGAGAAATGGTTTTTTAGGTAGCTTTTACATGGCGGATATGGCACAAACTTGTAAGCCAACAGGTGTATTTATAATTACAGAGTCTACACCAAAGACTTGGGCGATCGCATGGGGTGTGAGGACTGCTTCCGGTGTACCCACCTCCCACAGATGACCTTGTTTTAATAAGGCGATGCGGGAACTATAGCGAGCTGCTAAATTGAGTTCGTGTAGAACGGTGACAATGGTTAAATTCTGCTGTTGATTGAGTTTTTCCAGTAGTTCTAAAAGTTGTAATTGATACTTGACATCTAAATAAGTTGTGGGTTCGTCTAATAATAATACTTTCGGTTCTTGGGCTAGTGCTAAGGCTAAAAATGCCCGTTGTCTTTCACCACCGGAAAGTTGTTCAACTAGGCGATCGCTCAATTGATCTAGTTGCGTTTCTGCAATAGCTGCTGTAACTTTTTCCCGGTCTTCACTGCTTAGTTCCCATTGCCACCAAGGTTGATGGGGGGTGCGTCCTAAACTGACTAGTTGGCGCACTGTTAACCCGGCGGGAATTGTTTGTTGTTGCGGTAATAATGCTAACTTCTGCGCCACTAAATGGGGAGGCTGAGAATGAATCGCTTTGCCATCCAGTAGGACTGTGCCTTGCTGTGGGGAGAGAATGCGACTGAGTAATTTTAGGATGGTAGATTTACCAGAACCATTTGCACCCACTAAACTTAACCATTCTCCTGTTTGTAGAGATAGGTTAATATCTTGGATAATGGGTAATGCTGTGTAACCACCAGTGAGGTTTTGCAGTTCTAAGGGCATTATTTGGGTGATCAAAAATTACTCCTGACAGTCTACTCCATCGCCAAAGTTTTTTGAGGATATTTGCATTTTTTTTAACGGAGAGGGAGGGATTCGAACCCTCGTATACGTTTCCGCATAACAGACTTTCCAGGTCTGCGCCTTCAACCACTCGGCCACCTCTCCAGGGTCAACGATTTATAATCCTACTATGAAATTTGAGAAAATGCAACCATAAAAGCAGATAAATTAAATTAAAGCTCAAGTCTAGTTTGGAAATCCGAAATCACCATGTCCCACACATATACGATTAAAGTTCGCGATCGCGCCTCTGGCAAGGAATACAGTCTAAAAGTTCCCGCAGACCGCTACATCCTCCACAGTATTGAACAACAAGGGGAGGAACTACCCTTTTCCTGTCGCAATGGGGCTTGCACAACTTGCGCTGTGCGGGTGGTGTCTGGAGAAATTTACCAACCCGAGGCTATTGGATTATCCCCAGCTTTGCGCCAGAAAGGGTATGCTTTGTTATGCGTTAGTTATGCTCATTCTGATTTAGAAGTGGAAACTCAAGACGAGGATGAGGTTTATGAACTCCAGTTTGGTCGGTATTTTGCTAGAGGTAAGGTTAAAGCGGGTTTACCCTTAGATGAGGATTAAGATTTGTTTCGCGCCCAGGCGCAAAAACGCAAAGGTTTTTCTTGGGATCCTTTTGGGTTCCTTGCTGTTTTTCGTGGGTTGTCAGGGCGATCATGACCAAACTGCAAGCAATCGCACTCAGGTGAGAGTGTCCCGGGTAGTCAGTGGTCAAACTTTGGAAGTTCTAGGTATGGCTGAACAACCAAATTTGATTTCTTCGGTGCGATTACTTGGTCTTGATGCACCAGATTTGCGACAAAGTCCCTGGGGAGATGAGTCTAAAGCAGTTTTAGCGCAGTTGATTGGTGAGCAAGAAAAATCCGTGATCTTGGAGTTTGATGTCCAAGCCAAGGATAATTTTGGTCGGATTTTGGCCTATGTGTGGAAAGACCAGCAGTTATTAAATGAAGAATTGCTTAAACAAGGGTATGCTTTGTTTGTGTCGCGATCGCCTAATCACAAATATGACCAGCGCTTGGAACGGGCCCAACAATGGGCTAGACTCATGGAAAAAGGGATTTGGAACCCAGAAAAACCTCTGCGTGTCCCTCCTGCTGAGTTTCGCCGCCGAAATTTTTAGGGACTGAGGGAAAGATTATAACTTCCCAATGATTAATCACTAATGACTAATTTACAAATTTTTCTAGACATTGCTACGGAAGCGGCCTTGGCTGCAGGTGCAGTTTTGCAGGGGTATTTGGGTAAGTTAGAAGGTGCTATTACCGAAAAAGGCCGCCCTGGTGATTTAGTCACCGTCGCGGATAAAGCCTCGGAAGCTGAGATTTTGTCAATTTTGCGTCGCCATTTTCCCCAACATTCCATCCTGGCGGAGGAATCAGGGAAGTTGGGTAATCAAGATCATCAGTATCTCTGGGCAGTTGACCCCTTAGATGGTACAACTAATTACGCCCACCAATACCCGGCTTTTGCTGTTTCTATTGGTTTATTGGTTGATGGTGTGCCGCAAGTAGGTGTAATTTATAACCCTTTCCATGATGAACTATTTCGGGCAGCCACTGGCTTAGGGGCGACGCGCAACCGCCATTCTATCAAGGTTTCAGAAATATCTGACTTGAGTAAAAGCATTTTGGTAACGGGATTTGCCTATGATCGCCGCGAAACATCAGATAATAATTATGCAGAATTTTGCCACCTGACTCATCTTACCCAAGGTGTGAGGCGTAGTGGTTCCGCCGCCCTGGATTTGGCTTATGTTGCTTGCGGCCGTGTAGATGGTTACTGGGAAAGGGGAATTTCTCCCTGGGACGTGGTGGCCGGTGTAGTATTATTGCGGGAAGCTGGGGGTAGAGTTACTGCCTATGACGGCACTCCTTTCAACATAGCATCCGGTAGAATTTTGGCTACTAATGGCAAGATTCACGACCAGCTTAGTCATCAGTTGGTGGAAGTCCCGCCTTTGTCGATGTGGAAATAACAGTGGAAAATTAAATCCCACTGACGAAATAGGGTTGACAACCAAACCTAAAATAGAAAAGGCTTGAAGGCAATTAACTAGTTAGTCGCCCGACAGCAACTTCACCTCCTGATCATGGCTGTAAGCAAGCAGATAAATCTGGGGGTGGGGTTTGTTTGGTGGTTTGTTTGGTGGGAAGAAAAAATAATGGTGTATCAACCAGCAGCGGGAGCCAGGGATTTATTACCTTTAGATGTGGCACAAAAACGCTGGATTGAAGATAGATTACAGCAGGTGTTTCATCGTTGGGGATATCACAGGATTATCACTTCAACTTTGGAACGCATGGATACTCTAATGGCGGGAGAAGCAATTCAGCGCCAGATGGTGATTCAACTACAAAATGGTGAAGATGAAGAATTAGGTCTGCGTCCAGAATTGACCGCTTCTATTGCTCGTGCAGTGGCTACGCGGATGGCGGATGTTACCTATCCCCAACGCCTCTACTATAATGCCAATGTCTTTCGCCGTACCTGGGAAAACAGGCACAATCGCCAGCAAGAGTTTTATCAAGCTGGGGTGGAGTTGTTAGGTGTGGGGGGATTGTTAGCTAATGCAGAAGTGCTGCTGTTGGCAAGCAATTGTCTGGCGGTACTGGGGTTGCCGAATTGGCATTTAATTTTGGGGGAAGCGGGAATTACGCGATCGCTCCTGGATGCTTTCCCCCGAAATCTCCAAGCTCAAGTTCGCAGTGCGATCGCCCATCTTGACCGCATCGCCATAGATACTTTACCCCTGAGCGATGAATTACGCGATCGCGCCAGAATTATGATGGATCTGCGCGGTGATAGTGGGGATGTCTTACAAAAAGTTAGTGCTCTTGGTTTAGCTCCAGAGCAGCAAGAGATGGTTAATCATCTCAAATCTGTGGTAGAGTTATTACAATCAGAAGGCAATTTTCCTTTAATTCTTGACCTCAGCTTAATCCAAACTATAGACTACTATACTGGCATAGTCTTTGAAATTGTTAGCGATACTGGTTCACAAGCCAGAGTTTTAGGGCGGGGTGGTCGCTACGACAAGCTTTTAGGTTTATATCATCCCCAAGGTGAAGATATTCCTGGGATTGGTTTTGTCTTAAACATTGAAGATTTATACCAAGTTATTTTATCTACTCAGCAATTACCACAATCAACCCCAGTCAGTCACTGGTTAGTAGTAGCCCAGACACCAAATGCTACAGCTGCAGCCTTTGCCCACGCCCAAAAACTGCGTGATTGTCCTGATTTGCTGAGAGTAGAAATGGATTTAGGCGGCACAGATGAAGCAGCTATTAGACAATACGCCAGCGATCGCGGTATTGCCCAAATTGCTTGGGTTAAATCAGATGGTTCCATTATCAATGAACCATTGCTGTAGTTCATTCTAGCACAAAACCTCGCCCTATCTTTAACTCACCTCTGCTTGGTCAGAAGATGGGTTGGGGGTGAGGTGGAGGTTGGTAAATAATCCTGCTAGGCTAGATATAGCTGATCCGAAAGAAAGGGAATTGAAAAAATGCCGCACACCATTGTTACTGATGTTTGTGAAGGTGTTGCTGACTGCGTAGATGCTTGTCCAGTAGCTTGTATTCATGAAGGCCCAGGTAAAAATGTCAAGGGGACCGATTGGTATTGGATTGATTTTGCCACCTGTATCGATTGTGGTATATGTATCCAAGTTTGCCCAGTAGCAGATGCGATCCTTGCCGAAGAAAGACCCGATTTACAAAAAACACCTTAAAATTTTTCGGTCAACGTTTTATATTTATAACACCGTTGACCAATGACTAATGACCAATGAGTAATGAATATTTATTAGAAGTTAAAAATGTCCACGCTGGATACATTAAAGATATAGATATCCTCCAGGGCGTAAATTTTTGTCTCAAACCCGGTGAACTGGTCGCAGTGATTGGCCCCAACGGTGCGGGTAAATCCACCTTAGCCAAAACCATCTTTGGGCTGCTGACTCCTCACACGGGTACTATTACCTTTAAAGGTGAAAATATTGCTGGGCTAAAGTCCAATCAAATCGTCACTAGGGGAATGTGTTATGTACCACAAATCTCTAATGTTTTTCCTTCCCTGAGTGTAGAGGAAAACTTAGAAATGGGGGCTTTTGTGCGGAATGTCCCCATCAAACCCTTAAAAGACAAAATTTTTACTATGTTTCCTAGACTGAGCGATCGCCGTCGCCAACGTGCTGGTACACTCTCAGGAGGAGAACGCCAAATGCTGGCCATGGGGAAAGCATTGATGTTGGAACCGAGTTTATTGTTATTAGATGAACCTTCTGCGGCCTTATCCCCCATTCTAGTTACCCAAGTATTTGAGCAGATTAAACAAATTAATCACACAGGTACAGCAATTGTCTTAGTGGAACAAAACGCCCGTAAAGCCTTAGAAATGTCTGACCGTGGCTATGTCCTAGAGTCGGGACGTGATGCTATTTCTGGATCTGGTCAAGAATTACTACATGATCCTAAAGTAGCTGAATTATATTTGGGTGCTGGTAAAACCCATTAAACTTCTGTTAAAAATAGCCATCACCTCAGGTTAATGATCATCAAACTTATAGCATTTCCCATGCTCGTGAGGTACAAATTTTTTTAGTTTGAGGGAACAGGGAACACACCGAACAGGGAATAGGGAATTGGTGTGTACTTCATGAGCCTGAAAAAGGCTTTAGTAACGCAGATTCTCTGCGTTACTCGCCTAAAACATTTTAATACTCTGGAACCGAAGGATCGATTTCCTTACTCCAAGCGTTAATTCCACCTTTAACATTAGTCCCCTCAATACCCGCTTCCTTGAGGATAGCTAAAGCTTTGGCAGAACGTCCCCCCAGTTTACAATGAGCAATTAAGCGATGACCATTCAGTATTTCCTTTACCTTGGCTACACCTGCACCATTTTCAATATCTGGTAAGGGTATCAATACAGAACCAGGAATTTTAGCGATTTCGTATTCATGGGGGTTACGGACATCTAAGAGAACAAAATCCTTAGCACCGCTATCTAGTAATTCCTGCAATTCTTTGACAGTCATTTCTGACATTTCCATCTGCTGTTTAGCCTCCTGCGCCTTAGCTTGCGGAATTCCGCAGAATTGTTCATAGTCTATCAGCTTTTCAATTACGGGGCGAATAGGATTAGGGCGCAGTTTCAACTCCCGAAATTTCATATCTAAGGCGTTGTACAACAGTAATCTTCCACTGAGGGTGTTACCTTGTCCGGTGATGATTTTTACTGTCTCCGTAGCCTGAATAATCCCAATCATTCCTGGTAAAATACCCAGTACGCCACCTTCTGCACAAGAGGGAACCATTCCTGGCGGTGGTGGTTCTGGGTATAAGTCACGATAGTTAGGGCCGCCTTCGTAGTTAAATACTGTAGCTTGTCCTTCAAAGCGGAAAATAGAACCGTAGACGTTGGGCTTGTTTAATAACACGCAAGCGTCATTAACCAGGTATCTGGTGGGGAAGTTATCAGTACCATCAACCACAATATCATAGGGCTGCATGATATCTATGGCGTTTTCTGAACTCAGGCGAGTTTCGTACAAGTCAACCTGACAATAGGGGTTAATTTCGTGAATGCGATTTTTTGCCGATTCAATTTTGGGTTTACCTACCCAGGATGTACCGTGAATAACTTGGCGTTGCAGATTGGAAGTATCGACGACATCGAAATCAACAATACCAATGCGGCCAATACCTGCTGCAGCAAGATATAACAGTAATGGCGAACCTAGTCCACCAGTACCAATACACAATACACTAGCCACTTTTAAACGCTTCTGCCCTTCCAGCCCAATTTCTGGCAAAATCAGATGGCGGGAATAGCGTTCATAATCGTCTTTGGTCAACTGGATTTCATCCAGATTGGGATTGAGCATAGAAATTAAGTAGATCAGCGAGGAATACTTATACTACCGAAAAAAGGGTATGTTTAAATTATCTTGTTAATGGACTCTGGTTGAAACTGATCATGTTCATCCAGACTCCAGCTTGTGACCGTACCAGCTTTGCCATTGTTAACAGAAACTATTATATACGAGTATTCCGCCCAAGCATATAGGCGATCGCATTCTGAAGGTATAGCAGGATGATCAGGGTGTGAGTGGTAAATACCGATAATATTCAGACCGCGATCGCGTGCTGTTTTTTGTGCTTGTAACATCACTTGGGGGGCGATCGCATATCTTTTGCGGGTACTCTCTACTATCTGTTCACCAGTCAAATCATCGCCTTGGCTGTTCCAGGTGTTTTCTGTGGGTATGATCTCTATGACAGTTTTACCCTCCCTACCCAGACGACCAAGAATTAGCCCACAGCATTCTTCTGGGTAGGTGCTTTCACCATGGTTACAAATCATTTGCTGGTGGTGGGGAAGGAGTTTGAGTACCCGACTATTCATCAAAAATTGCGACTTTGCTGATCAATGTAAGATGCTAGCAGTTCCTTAACTTCCACGACATCACTGATGAGTCGATCATAATCAGAAGTTTTGAGTATATGCAAGTCATGGCAAAGCAGCAGGTAATATTCCACTTCAATTACCCCATCCCTCGCCATTTCCAGACAATCCAGTTGGATTTCATAGTCATCGCGATCGCATCCCTGAGCGATCTTAATGGCGATGGAAGCACAAGCTAAACGGATTTGTTGTGTTAGTCCCAGCAATTCCTCCTCTGGAAAGGTTTTAGTAATTTCATAAACTGCAATTGTCAGTTCATGCGCTTTTTCCCATTCTTGCAGTTCTCTAAAATCTGTCATTGTATTGGTATCCTTGAGGATTTATGGGGTGACCAATGCCTACCTCATTATCATATGCCACTATTGAGCTACTAGCACTATGCTACCCAATTAAATATCATCCAATTCCTGGAAAAAACCGAATATCGTTAACTGTATTTTTTAGTATAAAATAATCATAGTAAAAATCAACTTGATAATGCAACCCCATCAACCTACTGTAGTGGAATTCCGCGATGTTACCCTTAGACGCAACCATCGCTTTTTGGTATCTCATCTCAATTTTTCTATTATTCAGGGAGAAGCCCTAGTATTACTCGGACGTAGTGGGAGCGGCAAAACCACTACTATGAAGTTAATCAATGGCCTCTTGATGCCTACACAAGGTGAAGTATTATTTAATGGCATTCCCACCACTGAATGGGATGAAATTAAATTACGGCGCAATATTGGTTATGTCATTCAAGAAACTGGGTTATTTCCCCATTTCACCGTAGAACGTAATGTAGCTTTAGTGCCGACTTTACTGGGTTGGCAATCTAAACAAATTAAAATCCGGGTGTATGAATTGTTGCAAATGGTAGGGTTAGAGCCTCAACAATTTGCTGGGCGTTATCCTCATGAACTTTCGGGGGGACAAAAGCAACGGGTAGGTGTAGCTAGGGCATTAGCTGCCGACCCGCCAGTATTATTGATGGATGAACCCTTTGGCGCCCTTGATCCCATGACGCGCTTAGAACTACAACAAGAATTTCACCGGTTACAACAAGAATTAAATAAGACTGTGGTGTTTATTACCCATGATATTCAAGAAGCCTTTGTTTTGGCTTCCCGAGTTGGGTTAATGTCTGAGGGAGAACTAGTACTATTAGGGACAAAGGATGAATTTAAGGGATCTGTACATCCTGAAAGTCTAGCTTTTCTCAAATGTCTGCAATCTCTGGAAAATTTATGAATGACTTTTTCTTGTTTAAGTATGCTCCGGAAATCCTCCAACATACCCTAGAACACTTATTTATGGTCAGCATTGCCATGGCCACGGCGACAGTCATTGGTATCCCCTTAGGTATTCTCATCACCCGCAAAACTCACCTGCGCCAGGGGGTTCTCGGTATTGCCAATATTTTGCAAACCGTCCCCAGCCTAGCATTATTTGGTTTACTGATTCCAGTGCCGATTATTGGGGGTATTGGTATGATTCCCGCCATAGTTGCCCTAACTTTATACTCCTTTTTGCCCATTATCCGTAATACTTACACTGGGATCACCGGAGTAGATGCCGCAATTCGGGAAGCTGGTAGAGGTATGGGAATGACAGATAGACAATTATTGTCACAGGTA
Source organism: Anabaenopsis arnoldii (assembly GCF_028331025.1). Taxonomy (NCBI): domain Bacteria; kingdom Bacillati; phylum Cyanobacteriota; class Cyanophyceae; order Nostocales; family Nodulariaceae; genus Anabaenopsis; species Anabaenopsis arnoldii. Next base: position 29,173 of record NZ_JAQMUH010000190.1, read on the forward strand.
GAAATTCCTTTGGCTATGGGGGTGATTTTGGCAGGTGTGCGGGTAGCAACAGTAATTTCTATCGGTATTGCGACGATCGCCGCCGCTATTGGTGCTGGTGGTTTGGGGGTGTTTATTTTTCGCGGAATTGCCGTGGTAAATAATCAATTAATTTTAGCTGGGGCTGTCCCGGCGGCAATTCTTGCTCTGCTGGCTGATGGGGGTATTGGTTGGTTAGAAAGAAAATTAACAGTTAAAACTTAAATTTTTGATGGTTTATGGTGGTTGTGGCTTTGGGAACAAATGAAAAGATTTTTGTCTGTTTTAACTTGTTTGATGTTGGTAGCGATCGCTGGTTGTAATTTCAATTCTACTTCTAGCGATACTGGTGATATTGTTGTTGCTTCTAAGAATTTTACTGAACAAGATATTTTGGGGGAACTTTTAGCCCAGCAAATCGAGGATCATACTGATTTAACAGTTACTCGCCGCCCTCGTTTAGGTGGGACTTTTGTTTGTCATAATGCGCTTGTGGCTGGACAAATTGATGCTTATATTGAGTATACAGGTGTGCGATTCGTTCTTCCTAAAGGAGCAGTTATGCCCAGGGATGGAAGGTAAGAGAGGGTAAAACCAGACTCTTATAACTGTGTGTTCATGTGGGTGAGAATCCCATCCCCTAGGTGCAAGGGTGACAGCATCTTCCTTACGGTAGCGACTAGCCATCAATCCGTAAAGCAGGAAGAAAAGGCGTTCCTACTGGGAGCCTAACCTGGTACACGTCAAGCAAAGTACCCATGAGTAAAACGAAAGTTGAAGATGTGTCTAAAACGTCGTAAACCCAAACCAGCCAAATAAGGCTGATAGGCTGGAACCAAAAGGTAAAGGATAAGGAAACGGCTATTACTTGTTAGACCGTTTTGCACTTCTGATAAACCCGGCGTATAGCATCACTCTAAAGGTACACAGAATGGACACACGGAACGAAGTAACCCCTTGTTAGCTCTTTTAGAAGGTCGAGTCTAAAAGTAGGTGCTAACCGGATGCTGCAAGT